>CAZLLD010000070.1:0-16333 GCA_964560225.1 uncultured Bacteroidales bacterium | reverse complement strand
TTATTAGATAATCTTCTGAATCTATGGCAGTGGCGTGATATCGATCTTCCCAAAATGCACCTTTACGATCTTTTCTTATATTGTATTCCTGAGCCGTCCGGCTCTGAACAAGTTGCATGAGTTTTGAAATACTACTTTCAACGGAGTTATCCATTACAAGTAAATGGATATGATTGCAGGTAACCATATAATTTAATATCGAACCGCCATAGCGCTTCTTAGCCTCATAAAGCCAGTGAAGCCATCGGATACGATCTCTTCTGAGCGATAACAAAAAATCCTTTTTGTGACATCGGTGTGTTATATGCCAAATATTTCCGTGTAAAAAGTAACGATTTGCCCGAGGCATAATATGAAATTTCTTAGAAACTCAAAAATAGGGTCAAAAATGAACCTCTAAGGACAAAAATAGCCAAAAAAATGATATCAAAAATCTGTATATGAAATATTTAATTCGGTCCGACCCCGTATTCTACCTTCTCAAAAACCTCCACGCCGCCGGGAAATTCCTTTATCAAACGGTAGTGTTTTTGGATGTAGGCGTTCATGGGTTCATAGCAATACGGGCCTTTCATGAGGATAAACCTGAAATCCATTTTCATCAGCATTTTCATCTCTTTGGCAAGGTCGATCTGCAGCGCACTGCGGTGCTCATTGCTGCACATCAGCGTGCGGTGTACATACTTCACCGGACAGTCTTTGTTCAGCAGGTAATAAAGCACCTGCTGGTAATTGCCTGTGTAAATCCGGTCTTCGGGTTGCAGCCTGGGACTGAGATATGCAGCCACCTCTTTGGGAATATCGGGTTTGTCATAATAATCGTGCTTTTGCATGTAAACCTGAAAGGTTATCAGAACAACCAATATGATGGTGCCAACCGGACCGGATATGACTTTGTTTATCCAAAGGGGCTTCGTCAACCCTGAAATAAAAAACCTGCCGGCCACAATGCTTACCGGCACCATCATCTGAATGAAGTAATGTCCGAATGGCTTGCCGGGTGCAATTACAGCCACCAGCACCATCAGGCACCAGGTGATGATCAATCCTTTGGTAATTTTGTATGTGGCATCTCCGCAGGGTTTCCGGAACAGCCCGTAATAAAAGAAAAACACCACCGGCAGAAACCTGAGGTGGAAATCACCAATATAAATAATGGTTTGCCAAATCGATCGCTCCACAGGTACCCTGCTGGTCACTCCAAAGGTGTAAAACCACAATTCCTTCAGATGTCCGATTTGGTAATAATATAGCACCACCAGGGCAAAGGGAATCAGAAACCCCAGGCAGGAAACCACGCAATGACCAAAAGTTTTACGGATTTCTTTTTGATCTTTCTTCAGCAAGGCAGCAATGAAGTAAAACAACAGCCAGGCTGCCAGGTCAAAAAGTACCACGTACTTCAGAATAAAACCGATACCCAGCAGAAAACCTACCAGCAGGAAACCGGCAGTTTTTTGCCACCGGAGATATACATAAAAAGCCAATGCCGTGAAAAAAGTATAGAACAATTCGGGATTCAGGAATACGCCAAACTGGGTGAAAATCGAAAGCAGGAATATAAAGATGGCCCCTGCTGCAATGGCAGGCTTTCTTTTTCCCTGGTCGTGCAGGCTGATTTTGTAAATTACAAAGGAAGTACAACCAATTACAACCGCAGCCAGCATGCGGGCAAGGAAAATTGAAGAGGCAACGTATTTAAAGAGCAGGCTAATTAACAGATACAATCCAATGGGTTTGGTGTCTACCAAATCAACAAAATAAATCTTCCCCAGGAACATTTCGCGTGCAATGACAAAATAGGTGCCTTCGTCATGGCTGATCAGCGTGGGGAAAAAGGAAAAAAAACGCATCAGCAAAGAAAATGCGATGAATCCGCCTAAGACAGTCAGGTTTTGAAAACGGGTTGAATGGGTTTGCATACGCACTTGTTTTTTGTGCCCGAGATAATTCAACCTGAAAATCAGGTCGCAACCGGACTCAGGTTCAAATATCCATATAATTTTGCGAAAATGGAAGGGTATTCCGGGTTGATTTAAACCCGATTGTGTATTCACGCAATAGTTCTTACATTTGCTGATTCATTTTTACCGCGATTTCATGAAAGAGTTTTTCAGAATCATGCTGAAGTATGTGCCACCTTATAAGAAATACCTGTGGCTTAACCTGTTGTTCAATTTTCTCAGCGCGTTCTTCAATGTATTTTCCATAGTGACCATCATACCCTTGCTGAACATACTTTTTAAAATGTCTGATCCGGTCTATGGAGTCATCCCCTTAAAAGATTCTTTGGGAAGTTTCAGTGAGTTCAAGGATGCTCTGATCCATAACGTATATAGTTTGATCACCCGGATTTCGGAAACCCGGGGAGGCACCATTGCTCTGATTTATATTGGTGTTTTTCTGATACTTATGGTCTTTTTCAAGGTTGGCTTTACCTACCTGGCCAATTATAACATTGTGTTTTTGAGAAATTTTGTCATTCGAGATATCCGGAATGTGATCTTCAACAAAACGGTTTCACTCCCTATTGGTTTTTTCACCGAAGAGCATAAGGGCGACATCATGTCGCGTGTAACAGGCGACGTGCAGGAAGTTGAGGCATCCATCATGAATTCGCTGGATATGATTCTCAAAAATCCGGTGATCATCCTGGTGGCAGTAGTGATCATGATTGTCATGAGCTGGCAGCTGACGCTTTTTGTATTTGTACTTTTCCCCATTGTAACCGTAATTATCGGCCGCATAGGTAAGACTTTGAAAAAGCGCTCGCTGGCCGGACAGAACAAAATGGGTGAACTGCTCAGTACGCTTGAGGAATCATTGTCGGGTCTCCGAATTATTAAAGCATTCAACGCTGAAGAAAAAATATCCGCCAGGTTTCATAAGGAAACGGAAGAGTACCGGAGGATCATGAATCGCCTGCTGAAGCGCAGGTACCTGGCTCATCCGCTGAGTGAATTGCTGGGCACGGCGGTAATTGTTATTGTAATGATCTTCGGAGGCCATCTGATTCTGGGGGGCAAAGGGTTCTTAACTGCAGCTGAATTTCTGGCTTATATTGGCATTTTCTACACCATCATCAATCCGGCCAAGTCGTTTTCACAGGAGTATTACAGCATTCAAAAGGGACTGGCATCCATGGAGCGGATTAACCGGATTCTGAACACCACTTCAACAGTAACAGAAAAAGAAGATGCCAGGCAGGTGAAGAAGTTTCACCAGGCTTTGGAATACAGGCATGTTTCATTCCGGTATAAAACCGACCTGGTATTGAACGACATCAACATCCGGCTTGAAAAGGGCAAAACCATCGCTCTGGTTGGTCATTCGGGTTCAGGAAAATCAACATTGGTTGATCTGTTGCCTCGTTTTTATGATGTGGAAAGCGGAGAAATTCTCGTAGACGGGCATGATATCAGGGATTTGAAGATTGCTGACCTGAGAAGCCTGATGGGCATAGTTAATCAGGAACCCATTCTGTTTAACGATACCTTTTACAACAATATAGCCTTTGGTGTTGAAAGCACTACTATGGAAGAAGTGATCAATGCCGCCCGGGTTGCCCATGCACACGAATTCATTGAAGCTGCCGAAGGGGGTTACCAGGCAACAATCGGCGACAGGGGAAGCAAGCTCTCGGGTGGTCAGCGGCAACGACTGAGCATTGCCCGGGCAGTTTTGAAGAATCCGCCCATTCTGATACTTGATGAAGCCACATCATCACTGGATACGGAATCGGAGAAGCTGGTTCAGGATGCGCTGAACAAGCTGATGGAAAACCGCACCTCGATTGTGATTGCTCACCGGCTCTCAACCATTGTTCATGCCGATGAGATTTTTGTGCTGCACAACGGAACCATTGTGGAGCATGGAACGCACGAACAGCTGCTGGCTGCCAATGGCGAGTACCAGAAATTCTATTCCATGCAGTACTTTACCTGACAATATCTTCGTAAAGTCGTTTTGTATTGGATATCATGTTCTCAACCGAGAAAATCGTGAGCATGCGATTATAGCCTTCTGCAGCATAGGTCTGGCGCATTTGCCGGTTTTCCGCAAGACGTGTGATGGCATTGGCCAGTGCCGCCGGATCGCCCTTTCTCACAGTCAGCCCCGATTTTTCATGCGCTACCAGTTCAGCAAGGCCTCCGACATCTGAAACCACACAGGGCACTTTCAGGCACATGGCCTCCATTACGCTGCGGCTGAGGCTTTCACTGAGCGAAGGCTGAACATAGATATCACAGGCTGCAATTACTTCATATACATCCTTTCGGTATCCCAGCGTATGAATTCTGTCACTGAACGGACTGGCATCTATCAGCCGCCGGATTCCGGGTGATTCCATACCCTGTCCGATTAAAACAATATGCAGCGGTAGTTTGGGATCCATCTGGTACGTGGCTTTCAGCAGGTAGGGAACACCCTTAACCTTGCGAACGTTGGCCACACATCCTGCGACCAGGGCGTTGCCGGGTATGCCCAGGGATTCACGTGAAACAGGACGGGTATTGGTGAACCATGCAGGATCCATTCCTTTGTGGATCATCACCGCCTTGGATTTGCTTAGTAGCTGCCTTTTAGCTTGTTGCAGCACATAATTCGAATTGCAAACCAGGTAATCGATCCTGGGATTCAGATGCGACCACCAGGCAGTGGGGTCGTACCAGTACAAACCTGCAGCACCACGGTACGCGATTACCTTCACCGGTTTTCCGATTGCTGCCATAGAACCACTCACAATAGCCTTGGTATTGAACAGGTGAATAATATCGTAATGCTGTTTTTCTATTTCGTTTCTGATGAGCCTGACCGATTCTCGACTGAACTTGCGAACCGGGTGGGAGGGTATTACCCTGATACCAAGATCCCCGAAAATATTTACATAAGGTGAGCCGGAAGGTATCATCACATCTACCTGAATACCCTGGTTATGCAAACCTTTAACCAGTTCGATGTCGGGTTTGTAAGGAGCACTTTCAGTTATTCCGCTGATTATTAGAACTCTGGTAGCCATGTGTGATGGTGGTTAGTTTTTAAGGAAGATTTCATAGGCTTCCTGCTGTATTGCTTTGCCTGTTTGAATGAGTTGGTCGGTTACTGCTCCCTGGTTCAAAATGATTTTTCCGAGGTCGTTGTCAAATACAAATTTGACCGAATCCGACATGAACCCGAATCCGTTGTTGAATTCGTAGAATGCAAACTGACGAGCCGAACGGAAGATATTACGGCTCAGCGGATATTGGGGGGACGGAAGGTGTAGCTGATCGAGCAGTGTACTGGCCAGGTCGGCCTGCGCCATATAGGTTGAAATTACGGTATCCTGTTTTATGGCACCCCCTGTCCATAACATGGGTATCCTGTATTTCTCGGGGTAATAAACAATTGAATTTCCAGGGAATTTGGTGCCGTGATCCGCCTGAAAGATGATCAGCGTGTTGTTCCACCAGGCACTTTGCTTTGCTTTTTGAATAAAATCACCAAGGCAGCTGTCGACGTAATAAGCCGAGCTGCTCACTTTGGCGTCAATGGTGTTTCTGCCGAACTTAGGTGGTATTGGTACGTCGAAAGGTTCGTGATGGCTTAATGTAAGCAGCACCTTGAAAAACGGTTCTGTTTCCTGGTTGCATTCTTCAACAAGCCGGTTGAAGGTGTGCTGGTCATGAACTCCCCAGCGACCTGTTCTCAACGATTTGTCGAAGCCCGTAACCTCAATGATTTCCTGGAATCTGCCGTTTACCAGGTATGAACGTATGTTGGCAAAGTCGACATCGCCGCCGTAGAGAAATGAAGTATGGTATCCGGCCTGAGCCATGTCGCGCGAGATGATGCCCAGCTTTTGGGTTTTATTGGGAAATTTGATGATTGAAATTTTGCCCAATGCCGGGTAACCACTTAAAATGGAAACCAGGCTTTTGTCAGTGCGTGAATCGCTGGCAAAATAGTTTGAGAACAACACACTTTCGCTGCAAAGCTTGTTGAAGTTGGGGGTTACACCGGGCAGTCCGCCCAAGGGCTCCACCAGTTTGGCCGTAAAACTTTCAAGAATAACAAGGATTATGTTGGGTCTTTCCTGATTCAGAAGTTTTATATCCGGGCTGGCTTCGGCATACAGTTTGCTCAGACATGCATGATTTGTCTGATCGTCCTGGAACCGGAACGGGTTGGGCTGGTCTTTCTTTTCAAGGAGTGAATGAACGGTGTTCCACAATACGTTAATGGCTGCATGATTCGGGTAGGGATCGGGATGAAAATAAACACGTGACACGCTGATGGCGGCAATGCCTGTTCCTCCTCTTATAGCCACGAACACCAATGGAAAAATCAGGATGAAAACAGGGATTCCTTTCCAACGTGGCTTTTCGGATTGCACCAGGTAAACGGCAACAAACTTTTTATAGGCATAGAACAACAGGGAAACCATCAATGTCAGAGCCGTAACAAGAATAAAAATCATGCCCCATGATGTGGATGCCAGCATTTCGCGGGGTTTTCCCAGAAACCGCAGCGCTGTGTTGTCTAACCGTATGCCCCAGTATTTATAAATTTCCAGATCGACCAGGATGGCAATCACAACCGGAATCAATACAACCAGGGTGTAGGTGCCGATTATCCGGGAGGTCAGTTTTCCGCCTGTGTAAACGGTAAGCAACAAAACCACGAGGGGCACAAGAACCAGGTAGCTGCCTGCCGAAAGGTCGAGCATGAACCCGTGTATGAAAATGCCTGCAATATCTGACAGTTTGAGGTGGGCAGTCAGGCCTATATGGTAAAGCAGGAATACCAGCTTGGCCAGAAAGAAAACAAGCAGCCAGTAAATATAGTACAGCAGGAAAAATTTGATCCTTGAACCCATAAACCCTTATTGAGAAAGTGTCAAAGGTAAGAAATAATTATCAGGTCACTTATCGGCCAAGGTCACGACACGATCAGCATGACGGTATATCCTATGTAAAGCATTGCAAGCGCGGCTCCCTGCCAGCGTTCGATCTGTGCTTTTTTTCCTGAATAGGTAAACAGAAGCAGAAGCACTGTGCCTCCTATCAGAAAAGTAATGTCAGTGTTGAAAGTCATTTGGTAAGGCAGGGGATGAAGTATGGCTGAAATAGCCAATACCAGGAAAATGTTAAAAATATTCGAACCCACCACGTTGCCCACTGCAATGTCTGCATTTTTCCTGTATGCTGCCACAGCCGAAGTAGCAAGTTCCGGAAGTGAGGTGCCTGCGGCCAGAATCGTTAATCCGATGATTCTTTCACTTATTCCCAAAGTCTCGGCAATGTCAACGGCATTGTTAACCGATAAGGAGCCACCGAGAACCAGTCCGCCTATTCCAGCTCCAATTAACAGTAATGATTTCCACAGGCTGTAGTTTTTTTGGTCCATGGGCATTTCCGGGTTGTCATTTTTCATATTGCGAAAAATATAATACAGGAAAATGGCAAAGAATGCCAGCAGGATGAGCCCATCCACGAAACCAATCCGGTTTTCACGATTATCCGTAAAAAGGTGGTCATTGGCCAGCAGCAGCACCATGAATGCGGCAATGATGGTATAAGGTATTTCCTTGACAATGGTTGAATGCTGAACCACAATGGGTATAATCAGGGCAGAAATTCCCAGGATGACAAAGATGTTAAAGATGTTGCTGCCAATGACATTACCAACGGCAACATCATTCTGTCCTTTCATAGCAGCAATCAAACTTACCACCATCTCTGGGGTTGAGGTTCCCATGGCAACAATGGTAAGTCCGATTACCAGCTCACTGATGTTAAAACGCCTGGCCAGAGATGAGGATCCAAGCACCAAAAAGTCAGCTCCTTTGATCAGCAGGGCAAAACCGGCAAGCAGGAGAATGATGTTCAGTGTCATGATCTGCTAATTTTGGTTAAGTGTAAAAATAGAATTTCAAACCGATGATTAATCTTCGTAATAGTGCATTTGGGTGATGTATTCATATACCTTACCCGGAAGGAAATGCCTGATATCGCGTCTGGATCTGAGCGCTTCGCGGATAAAGGTAGAGGAGATCTCCATCTGTGGGGCATTCACTATCATCATGTTGGGGTATTGGCCGGGTTCCACAGGGTAGCCTGGCCGGGGATAAACATAGCGTTTGTATTGTTCTTCAATGATTTTATAATTCTTCCATTTGTGAAAAGTGGGCAATCCGTCTGATCCCATGATCAATATGAACTCGGTAGCCGGGTGAAGTTCTTTAAGCCAGGTGAGTGTGTCGATGGTATAGGAAGGTTTGGGCATCCGGAATTCAATATCACAAACCCGGAACCGGTCGTCGTTTTCCACAGCAAGTTCCAACATGGCTCTTCTTTTGTGGTCTTCAAGAAGTGAAGCTTGTTTTTTCAGGGGGTTTTGCGGACTGACAACGAACCAGAGCTGATCGAGATCGGTGAATTCGATCATGTAATTGGCAATGGCCAGGTGGCCTATGTGTACCGGGTTGAATGATCCGAAATAGAGACCCGTTTTCATGGCTGAACAGTCAGGTTCAGAAAGTCAGACACCAGTTTTTCAGTTTCTTTCAGGGCATCTTCCAGCTTGTCGTTAACCACGATCACGTCAAACTTTGGCGCATATTTCATTTCCAGGGAGGCTTTGTTGATCCGGTTCCGGATTTTGTCCTCCGATTCTGTACCCCGGCTTTCCAGTCGCTGTTTCAACACTTCAATTGAGGGAGGTTTGATAAAAACTGCCAGTGCCTGGCCGGCAAACTTGCTTTTCAGGTTCAGTCCGCCCATCACGTCCACATCGAACAACACATGGCGATTGAGGTCCCAGATGCCTTCTACTTCCGATTTCAGCGTGCCGTAATAATTGTTTTTATATACTTCTTCCCACTCTACGAAAGCGTTTTCGTCAATAAGGTCTTTAAACCGGGCTACAGTCATAAAATGGTAATCGCGCCCGTCAACCTCTCCGCCACGCATGGGCCGTGTGCAGGCCGATACCGAGAATGAAAGCCGGAAGGAAGGAATGTTCAGGAGATGCCTGACGATGGTTGTTTTTCCGGCTCCCGAGGGAGCCGAGATGATAACAGCTTTTCCGCTCATATCGCTATAAAACGTTCATCAATTGTTCTTTGATCTTCTCGAGTTCATCTTTCATCAGCACTACCAGTTTCTGAATGCCCGAATGATTTGCCTTGGAACCAATGGTATTGATCTCCCGGCCTATTTCCTGGGCAACAAAACCCAGCTTGCGGCCAACCTGGTCGGTTTCTTTCATTACTTCGATGAAGTATTTGCAATGATGTTTCAACCGGGTCTTTTCTTCGGAAATATCCATCTTCTCGAGGAAATAGATCAGTTCCTGTTCGTACCGGTTCTTGTCAATGCTTTCCTTCGGAATAAACTCAAGCAGTGAACTTTCAAGTTTGTTTCTGATGGTCTGTGTGCGCTCTTTTTCAAGAGGGCTAACCTGTTCGAGATATGATTCAATAATTCCGATGCGCGAGGAAACATCATTTGCCATCGCAAGACCTTCAGTGTTGCGGAACTTTTCGAGTTCATCGATGGCCTGGGAAAGCGTTTGCATCAGCTTTTGGGCTTCTTCCGGATCAACCGTTTCCTTATCGTTGTTCAGTGAATCAGGTAACCTCAATATGGTTTGAAGAACGGGCTCGCTGTCGCTGAGTCCGGTTTCTTTAATGATTTCCGTTAATTGCCGGTAATAGTCTTTCACCACGGCGCTGTTGATCTGTGTTGCCTGTTTGCCTTCTTTATATTCAATGTTGAAGGTTACTTCAATTTTTCCGCGTTTCAACCTGTTGGCCAGTTCATTCCGCATATCCATTTCCTTGTCGCGGTATGCCGGTGGTATTCTGAAATAAAAGTCCAGCTGCTTGCTGTTTAACGATTTGATTTCGATTGTGGCTGTTTTTTCTCCCAGTTCACAGGTAGCTTTCCCGTATCCCGTCATTGACTGTATCATACGCTCCATGTTGTGATGCAAACCTAAGTTAATTTTCAATATGATGCAAAGTTACCTGATGTGAAAATCAAGCATTACCCGGCCCTCCAAGGAGGCAATCAGGTGATCGCCCTGATGAACCGGGCCCACGCCTGCCGGAGTTCCGGTGAATATCAAATCTCCGGTTTTCAGCGTAATGAAGGCAGACACATAGGCAATGATCTCGTCAAAGGAGAAAATCATGTCTTTTGTATTGCCTGTTTGCACTGTTTTACCGTTTAATTCAAGCTGAAAAGCAATGGCATTTCTGTCGGGCAGCGTATCAACAGGCACAAAGGCGTTGATAACTGCCGATTGGTCAAAGGCTTTTGCTATTTCCCAGGGGTGTCCGGCTTTTTTGCATTCATCCTGCAAATCGCGGGCAGTGAAGTCAATTCCCAGACCTACTGTCTGGTAATACCGCGGGGCAAACTGTTTTTGGATATTTTTACCCAGTCGCGAGATCTTGAGTACAACCTCAGTTTCGTAATGGATTTCACTTGAAAAACCAGGATAGAAAAAGGGTTTGTTCTTTAACAGAAGGGCTGAATCGGGTTTCATAAAGAAAACCGGTTTTTTGGGCAGCGGGTTATTCAGTTCCCTGGCGTGTTCGGAGTAATTACGTCCAATGCAAATGATCTTCATAACAGTGAAGCTTATTTTCCAAAGGCACTTCTCAGCTTTATGGCGGTAAGCACATTTTTGGTGTGCAGCGGGAACTGCCCGTTCATCATCCATCCGTAATAACCGCTGTCTTTTTTAAGCACTTCTTCCACGCGCTGGCCTTTATATTTACCGAAATTGAATACTTCGTGGCCTTCATCATCATATACAATCCGGCCGAGAAAGTCAGCATTCCGGTTATGACTTGAGAATTTTGAAAGCTCATCAATATCATTGGGCAGATCGCTATACCTTTCAAGCTGGGCTTTTAGCACCTCATATGTAGCCACAGTGTCTGCTTCCGCAGTATGTGCGTTGGTCAGGTCCTTGTCACAGTAAAACTTGTAAGCAGCACTCAATGTGCGCTGTTCCTTTTTGTGAAAAATAACCTGGATGTCAACAAACTTCCTCTTCTTCAGGTCGATATCCACATTGGCACGCAGAAACTCCTCAGCCAGCAGGGGCAGATCAAACTTATTGGAATTGTAACCGGCAAAATCACATCCTTCAAATACCTGAACCAGATTTTTTGCTATTTCACTGAACCGGGGTGCATCCTTCACATCTTCATCAGTTATGCCATGAATGGCTGTAACCTTGGCAGGTATGGGTATGGTAGGGTTGACCCGGATGGTCTTGGATTCCTCTTCGCCATTCGGAGAAATTTTGAGGTACGATATTTCTACAATGCGGTCAGCAGCTACGTCAATACCTGTTGTTTCCAGATCAAAGAAGATGAGCGGATTTTTAAGATTCAGTTTCATGTCCGTTATGCATTGATCATCATCGGCATGAGCAGCATAAGCACATCTTCGTTCTCATTCTCCTTGTTGAAGGGAATAAAGAGCCCGGCTCTTGATGAGTCGGACAGCTCAATCGAAACTTCGGTTGACTGGACGTTGTTGAGGATCTCGATCAGGAAGGTGGATTTGAAACCAATATCAAGATCATCTCCATTGTATTGGCAGGCAAGTTCTTCAACAGCCGAGGTGGCAAAGTCGATATCCTGTGCCGACACGGTAAGCCGGTTGCCTTTCAGGGAGAAACGAATCAGGTTGCTGGCCTGGTTCGAAAAAACGGAAACACGGCGGACTGTATTGAGCAGTTTAACCCGGTCGATCAGCAGCTTGTTGGGATTGTTGGAAGGAATCACTGAATTGTATGACGGGTAATTGCCCTCAACCAGGCGGCATACAATCTGGTAAGCCGGTGTGGTAAAAAAGGCATTCTTATCGTCGAATTCAATGCTTACCTGCTCGGTACCCTTGCCAAACAGGTTTTTTAGCAAGGCAGCCGGCTTTTTGGGAAGGATGAAGGATGCACCCGACTCGGCCTGCACATCATTTCTTTTATAGCGAACCAGCTTGTGTGCGTCGGAGGCTACGAATGTTGTGTCTGAAGGACTTAACTCAATGAAGATGCCATTCATTACGGGGCGCAGTTCGTCATCTGCCGTGGCAAACAACGTACTGGTAATACCGCTTAAAAGAGATGAGGCAGCAATTTTGAGCGAAATGCTGCGTTCGGGTTTTATTTTGGGAAGCTGCGGAAAATCTTCACCATGCTGCCCCATTACGGAGAACTGACCGTTCTCGGAACTGATGGTGACTGCATAGGTTTCGGTATTGATCATGAATGTGAGCGGCTGGTCGGGGAATTCGCGCAGTGAATCGGTTATCAGTTTGGCAGGAATGGCAATGCTACCCGAACCTTCCGCGTTTTCAAGTTCCAGCGTGGTAACCATCGTGGTCTCGAGATCAGACGCGGTGATTTCCAAAGCTTTACCATCCAGTTTGAACAGGTAATTGTCCAGTATGGGAAGTGTGTTCTTGGCACTGATAACCCGGCTTAATGCCTGAAGGTGGTTGAGCAGGTCAATGCTTGATGCGACAAATTTCATGGAGAAAAGGTTTAACTATTAATAAAACACATTGTTAAATGTCTAAATATCTGACATAATCAGCGAACCAAATTACGAAAAAAAAAGGATTGTCACCGACAGGAAAAATCATTTTTTTTGCAAATCGCCTGAACGGCACCTCATGCCCGTCCGTACTTTCTTTTTCTGATCCGGGAAAAGATTAACCCGGCAAGAACTACAAACAACGGAGGGATTAAGGTGTTGATCAACGTCCATTTCATGCGGTCGCTCTTTATTTTGGCTTTATCCAGCAACCGTAGCTGGAAATCGCGTGAGCGCAGCCTGATCAGTCCTTCATGACCAGTCATGTATTGTATGGCGTTCACGATAAATTCTTTATTACCATAGGTTTGCTGCGTATAGCGGTCAAATCCCAGGGGTGTGATCATCATTCCGTTGGGTGTTGGCCTGTAATCATTCCGGATCAGGTCGGCATCAGCAGCAACAAATACCGACGCGGGCGAACCGGTTGCTTTTAATTTCACCAATGTATCGGGAAAAAGGTCAGAGGTACTGCGATTTCTGAAAACTGATTCAAAGCTGCCTTCAAGCATAACAGCCACAGGAAGAAATGGTTCTGTAAACATTTCAGGTCTCATAGGTATTCTCACTTCTTCGAGGCCAATGATCACCGGTGCGACAACTTTCCGTGAAACCTGTGATGTGCTGAGCAGTACCGTTTTTCTGATTTCCTTGCGGGCTTCAATGGTGTCGATACAACCCGAAAATTCGCTCCGGATCATGTTCAGGTTTCGGGTAACAGGATGCCCGGCCGGTGCATTCAGTAACGGAGAATAGAGCCAGGGTACAGGCCTGAAATCAGGCGGATTTCCGGCAAGAGCCAGGTTAACCGGGATCATGCTGCATTGTGCATCCTGTAACAGAACAGGATTCATTCTGATTCCGCAACGAAACAGCAGGTCTTCAATATTCAGCATTCTGATCAGGGCTATGGTTGACCCTCCTTCTTTGATGCTGTCAAGGCTGGCATTCACCATGTCCACAAACCAGAGCACCTTGCCGCCGTTCATCAGGTACTGATCGAGCACAAACTTGTCTTTTTCACTGAATGGCAAGGTAGGTCCTGCAATTACCACTGCCTTATACTGGTTGAGGATACCCGGTGTGCCGTTGATCTTTCCGCGGTCGACCTGGAAATACCAGCCCAGTTCGCGGGTAATATCGCCTACCTGGTATTCATTGTATTCTCCATGCCCTTCAATGAAAGCAATTTTTTCAACACTGCCGGCCGAAAGCGAGCTGATGATCCGGATCAACTCGAATTCAAATGCCTGGATGGAGTTGTTGATGTTTTCTTCAGCGCCGGCAACCGGGTTGTTCTTCAGTAGGTTGACAGGAATTTCAAGCCCCTTGTAGCATACCAGGGCACCCGGTAAAACCAGCTTTTCCGATGTGCCGCCTTCCTTGTCCTTTGCCAGGATGTTGGTTGGTTTCAAACCCTTACCCATCAGCTCATCCAGGTTTTTGTCAACGGCTTTGGAGTCTTTGCCTTTGAAAGGATTGATTATCGCATATTCCAGTTTGCTTCCGGAAAAAACCCGGAATTCCTCAAGTGTTTCCCGGAGGCGCTGCTGCATCTTCCGGAACGGAATGTTCAGGTCACCATCGAGGTAAACCTTGACTACAACAACAGTATCCAGTTCCCGGAGTGTTTTTTTTGTGAAATGCGATAAGGTATAGCGTTTTTCGGATGTCAGGTCGATCCTGAAAAAATAGATGGAAAGCAGGCAGGCTACTGCAATCACCAGTATGAGTGAAAGCGTTAATCTGAGAAAGGGATTGCTTGTTTTGAATGGTTTCTTCATAAGAATATCCGCGAATTACTTTTTGCTGCATTCAATGCGCGCTTTAGTCATCAACAGGAACATGGCGATCAGTGCCAGAAAATAGACCACATCCCTGGAATCAATCACACCGCGGCTCATGGAGCGGTAATGCTCAATGATTCCGAGCGACTGAAGCACGTTTCCGGCTTTGCCCATGGTAAAAATCTGTCCGGTTTGTTCAAAGCCATAGCAAATGAAAAGGCTGGTCACTGCTGTCAGCAGAAACGATACCACCAGATTGTCGGTAAGCGATGAAAAGAATATGCCAATGGCAGCATAGGCACAGGCCAGCATCAGCAAGCCGGCATATGAGCCCCAGGTACCTCCCTGGTCAATATTCCCCACCGGATTTCCCAGGAAAATAACCGAAAAATAATAAACAAGCGTGGGGCTCAGGGCCAGGATGATGAGCACTACCGACGCCAGATATTTTGCCCCGATGATTTGCATGGGTGCAAGTGGTCGCGTCAGCAGCAACTCAAAGGTTCCTGTTCGTTTCTCTTCAGAAAAGCTGCGCATGGTGATCGCCGGGATCAGCATCAGGAATACCCAGGGTGCCAGTGTAAACAGGGAATCGAGGGTTGCATATCCCCCGTCGGGAATGTTCATGGGGCCTTCAAAAACCCACATGAAAAGGCTGTTGATCAGCAGGAAAAAAATAATCACCAGATAACCGGTCAGCGAATTGAAAAAGCTTTTGATTTCTTTGGCAAACAGGGAATACATAATCTCTATCTTCCGAATGGGTTATTAATTGATATTAGTTATGTCGAGATGATAGGTTCTCGAAATGACCAGAGGAATGTTAAGGCTTCCTTTTTTGCAATGAGCGGTGATGACAATCCTTTGATTGAGGGTGCCTCCGGGTGGTACATTGAAATCAATTTTCGTCATCCCATATTGTGTGGCAAGCAAAAGAAGGTTGTCATTCAGGTACTTTCCGTCAGTTAATGACCCGCTGTAAAACTTTACTTTAAGGTTGGGATCGGACAGTTGAATATTCAGGATCACCTTGTTGGCACGAGCCAGGTGATCTTCTTTGGTAATAATCAGCTTTGGATAATCTGTTACTAAAGATCCGTCATTCTTGTATTCCTTCAGTCCGGTTCCCGGGAAACCATTCTTGTAGGGAGCTTCAGCCATTATTTTCCCGTTCTCGTAATAATACTTCTGAATGCCGTTTATCACACCCTTAACATAGGGTGTAACGCGACAAGGATTGCCGCTCTCCCAGTGCCAGATTTCGTCGCCTTCTTTGATTCCGTTTTTATAAACCAGAGTGGAGTTGATCTTACCGGTTTCGGGATAAAAATTGGTGGCCATTCCTTCCTTCACATTGTTAGCAAAGTTTACCTGTGAAAGCAACTGCCCTTCACTGTTGTAATTTTTTGTCAAACCATGCCGCAGATTTCCTTTAGCCTCGATTTCAGTTTTTATCTTCCCGTTGCCGTGGTATTCTTTTATTACACGAATTTTAAGCGAGTCGGCAATGGTGTCGGTTTTTTTGTCATGAATTCTTTCTGCCAGGCCTTTCCTATCCTGTGTTCTGCAGGATAGAACAAGCGCAACCGCAAGAAACAAGAAACTCAATGTTGATTTCATTATTGTGAGGTTATGTTCGGAATGACAAATTTAACAAAAAACAGACACCAAAACAGGGCGCTTTTTGTGAATATTCTTGTACGCGCAAAGCGAAAGGTATTTCCATTATCTTTGCGCTTCAAAAGCTTAGAATGAGTCGTTCAAAAAGCAAACCGGTAATTGAAAAACTGCTGATTGACAATATTGCAGCAGAAGGCAAGGCAATCGGACATATGGAAGGCGTTGTGGTATTCGTTTCCAACTGTGTGCCGGGAGATGTTGTCGATGTTCAGGTTGTCCGCAAAAGAAAGCGTTTTATGGAAGGTTATCCGGTTCATTTTCATCA
>CAZLLD010000069.1:0-17125 GCA_964560225.1 uncultured Bacteroidales bacterium | reverse complement strand
GCAGTAAGTTTTTGTTGGCTTCAAAAATAATGCTTTTGCCGGTCAGGAAAAAAATTATTGAAGACATAATTCGTAGTGGTAAATTAAAACCGGATGCTGCCTTTAACACCTCACCCCTGCACCCCTCTCCTAAAAGAGAGGGGAAAGAATCCTACGTCGCAATATATTAGCAATCAAAGATGCGTAGCATCTCCACCCCTCTCCTTCAGGAGAGGGGCAGGGGTGAGGTGTGAAGAATAATAATTTGCGGGTGATGGCAATAAGGGCTGAAGCCCTTTTTAAATGGGGACTTTTGCTATTTGAAACCCCAGGTTGAAACCTGGGGCTAGTGATAAGTGCTTTTCCATCAATAGCCCCGGCATTCATGCCGGGGTATTTTAAAGGTGATTCTCTCTTTTTTTTGGGGTTTTAACCCCATATGTAACCCCGCGGAGGGTATATTGATTCCCAAATCCTCATTTTTTGAGTTTTCACACAGCCTCTGAAACCTGGGGCTATTGATACTTTTGGAAGGAAGGGCTGCTTTATCTGCGGAAATCAGCTCAACCTGCCTGCCGGCCAGGCAGGTCTGCGAGAGACTCTTTGCGAGAAAGATCTGCGAGAAACATTTGCAAGAAAGATCCGCTCACTCATCCGAAATCTCAATGAGCCACTGCCGGTAATACGAGAACATTTTTGATTTGGAGAGAAAGCCAATGTATTCTCCATTGTTGATCACCGGAAGGTTCCAGGCTTCATTATCTTCGAATTTCTTCATGACGTTTTCCATAGATTCACCCGGTGACAGGTGTGCCGGTGGCGGTTGCATCAGATCCCTTACAAACACGCTGGAATACATTTCCGTATTAAAAATGATATGCCGGATGCTGTCGAGCAATACAACCCCTATCAGCATGTTGTGACCGGTTACCACCGGGAACAGGTTACGCCTGGAGCATGAAATAGCTTTTACCAGCTTCCCCAGTGAATCATCGGGCGAAACAGTAACAAAATCCTTTTCGATGATCTTATCCATTTCCAGCAGGGTAAGCACAGCCTTGTCCTTGTTGTGCGTAATCAGCTCGCCTCTTTTAGCCAGGCGATGCGTATAGATTGAATGCGGTTCAAAGTAATTGTTGGTGATAAAGGCAATGGTGGAGGTGATCATCAGTGGAATGAACAACACATAGCCTCCGGTGATTTCAGCAATGAGAAATATGGCAAACAACGGGGCATGCATTACACCGGCCATCAGCCCGGCCATACCTGTCAGGATGAAGTTTTTCTCCGGAACCTGGGCAAAATTTAACTGGTTCACCAGCCGGGCTGCCAGGTAGCCGGTAAAACCGCCCATAAACATGGTGGGCGCGAATATCCCCCCTACTCCGCCGGCTCCACTTGTGGCTGTCATGGCCAATGGTTTCAGAACCAGTACGAGCACCATGAAAACCAGGAAAAAAACCATATTGTCCATTTTTCCAAAAAACAGGCTTCCCCGGGCTATGTCATACGCCTTATCCTGAAAGAAGAGATTCAGCACATCATAACCTTCGCCGTAAAACAAGGGAAACAGGAGGATGAGGGCACCCAGCACCACCCCTCCTGCCAGAAGTTTTATTCTTTGTTTGCTGATCGTTGTAAACCACGACTCAATTCGTATGGTAGCTTTGGTGAAGTAGAGGGAAATAAGTCCGCAAAAAACACCAAGTGCAATATACCAGGGAATGTTATGAAAAGTAAAGTTGCCCTGAAGCGGGTAATGAAGCGATGCCCCGGGATCAAGAAACAGGTAAGAAACAGAAGCTCCGGTAACTGCAGAAATCAATAAAGGAACAATCGACCAGACACTGATATCGAGCATCAGCACTTCGAGTGCAAAAATAACCCCGGCCACAGGGGCTTTGAAAATCCCGGCTATGGCACCGGCGGCTCCACAACCGATTAGTGTGGCAATCGATTTGTAATTCATCCCAAACAACCTGCCCAGATTTGACCCCAAGGATGAACCGGTAACCACAATGGGTGATTCGAGTCCTACCGACCCGCCAAAACCAACAGTGAGCGTGGAAGCAACAATCGATGAATAGGTGTTGTGCGGCCTCATAAAACCGCCTTTCTTGGACAGGGAGTACAGTACCTTGGTAATGCCATGGCCCATTTCATCCTTCACGAAAAACTTCACATAAAGGATGGTAAGCAGAATGCCAAGCATGGGAAATGCCAGGTAAAGAAAGTTGATCTGAAACAACTGGCCTTTTTCAAGCACAAACTGATGCGTGAAATGAACCGCGTTTTTCAGCAAAACCGCAGCCAGTCCACTGATTAACCCTACTAACAGGCTCAGTACATACAATTGCTGCCGGTGATTCAGCCTGACTGTAAGCCAGCTGATGAAACGAATGAATTGATTGTGAATTCCCATTTCAGATTCAGGTCTGCATTCCATTGCATAGATATTCAGCAATAGTTTGCGCCGTGAAATTATAACTAAACCGCAAATGATGCAAATGAAGTTTCATAAAATCTTCCTGGCGACTGCGTGTTAAAAATATGTTATCCCATTCAGAAACACGATGCTTTGTACCTTTATAATCTCAAAAATACCTAGATTTGATTTGAAACAATATTTGTCCAATATGCACACTCATAAAATGTTCCGACTGATCATTTCGACCTGGCTGATGGCTTTGATTTTCACAACAAACATCATCGGGCAAACTACGTATCAATTTCCCTTCCAGAACCCGCAACTCCCGGTTGAGGAACGGGTGTACGACCTGGTTTCACGAATGACCTTGCAGGAAAAAGTCACCCAGTTTTTCAACCACAGTGAGGCCATTCCCCGCCTGGGAGTGCCTGAATACGACTGGTGGAACGAATGCCTGCATGGTGTTGCCAGGGCCGGAAAGGCTACCGTATTTCCACAGGCAATTGGCCTTGCAGCTACATTCGACGAGCCTCTCATGTTCAGCGTAGCTACGGCAATTTCTGATGAAGCCCGCGCCAAACACCATTATTTTCTTAAGAATGATGTGCGGAGTATTTATACGGGGCTCACATTCTGGTCGCCGAACATCAATATATTCAGAGATCCCCGCTGGGGAAGAGGACAGGAAACCTACGGGGAAGACCCCTTCCTTACCGGCCGCATGGCGGTACAGTTCATCAAAGGCTTGCAGGGTGACGATCCGAAATACCTGAAAACCGTTGCCACATCAAAGCATTATGCAGTTCATAGCGGACCTGAATACTCGAGACATGTCGACAACTTTTATGTAAACGACCGCGATCTTTATGAAACTTACCTTCCGGCATTTGAGGCTTCGGTGAAGGAAGCCCGCGTACAATCGGTTATGTGCGCCTACCACCGTTTCCGCGACAAGCCTTGTTGCGGATCAGACCTGCTGCTGGGCAACATCCTGAGAAACGAATTCGGGTTTGACGGCTATGTGGTATCTGATTGCGGCGCCATATCTGATTTCTTCAACAAAAATACGCACCATGTGGTGAATACGCCTTCGAAGGCCTGGGGCTGGTCAGTTGCCACAGGAACTGACCTGAATTGTGAAACACCTGAAACTTTCCTGGTCAGCAACCTCGATTCATCCATTCAGGCCGGAATACTCAATGAAAAAGACCTGAATACCTCACTTACCCGGTTGTTCAAAGCCCGATTCCAGCTGGGCATGTTTGATCCGGAACACCTGGTTCCCTATTCCAAAATACCCATGTCGATAGTTGGCTCAAAAGAACATCTTGAACTGGCCCGGGTTTCCGCAGAAAAATCACTGGTGCTTCTTAAAAACAACGGAATTCTGCCACTGAAAAATGTAAAAAAAATTGCCCTGATCGGTCCCAATGCCGACAATTTCGACATCCTGATCGCCAATTACAACGGGGAGCCCATTGTGCCCATTACCCCACTTGCCGGATTGCGTAAAAAGCTGGGCGCATCCAACGTGATTTATGCCCCCGGATGTGCCATTGCTGAAGGAATTTATACCCACTATCAGCCGGTTGGTTATGAAAACCTGTATCATTTAGATAGCGGCAAGCTGAAAAAAGGTCTGAAAGCCACCTATTTCGGAGCACCTGATTTTAAGGGTGAACCCAAACTGGTGCGGGTTGACAGCATGATCAATTTCTACTGGTACAAATCACCTGTCGACCAAAAGCTTGAAGTCCAGTTTTCGGCAAAATGGTCGGGCATCCTGATACCCCGCGCAACAGGCACCTACAAGTTTGGCGGCAATGTGCGCGTGAGCATCAACGGACAATCGGCAGGTGACCAGGGAATACTGCTGGAAAAAGGCAAGCAATACATGCTTGAAGCTTCCTATACCACCATTCCATACTGGTGGAACAGCTCTGTTGAGCCGTCGGCAAAAATGACCTGGGTGGATGTATCCCGAAATTACACCAAAGAAGCCATCGCTGCTGCCGGTAAAGCCGATGTGATCGTTTTCTGCGGAGGTATTTCTGCCAGTCTCGAAGGTGAAGAAATGCCTCTGGAGATTGACGGGTTTTCACATGGCGACCGCACCCACATTGATTTGCCAAAAGTTCAGGAAGACCTTCTCAAAGAGTTGCAAAAAACCGGGAAACCGATCATATTTGTCAATTTTAGCGGAAGCGCCGTTGCTCTCAACTGGGAAAATGAAAACCTGCCAGCCGTTATTCAGGCTTTTTATCCGGGCGAGGCAACCGGAACAGCCCTGGCACGACTCCTGTTTGGCGAGTTCAACCCTTCGGGCAGGCTTCCCGTAACCTTCTATAAATCAGTAAATGACTTGCCCGATTTCAAGGACTATCGTATGGAAGGCAGAACCTACAGGTATTTCAAGGGAGAACCCTTGTGGGAATTCGGCTATGGCTTAAGCTATTCTGCATATACCTACAAAAACATGCAGCTGCCTGAATCAGCCAAAGCAGGCAGGGAAATAAAAATCTCGGTTGATGTTACCAATACAGGTATAATGGACGGTGAAGAAGTAGTGCAGGTTTACATCACCGACAAAGACGCTACGGTTCCCGTTCCGGTTCGTTCATTGGCCGGGTTCAAACGGGTTATGCTGAAAGCCGGAGAAACGAAAAAGGTAGAAATGGTTTTGAAGCCGGAAAGCTTCTCATTAATAGACCAAAACTACAGCAGGATCGTTGAACCCGGAAAATTTGTTGTTTCTGCCGGCGGACAGCAGCCGGATGAGAAAGCGATTGCTGCCGGACAAGCCGTACAAAAGGAGATCGAAATCACCAACAGCGCCAGTGTTCAATAAAAAATTTATATTTCCCGGTATGAAATGCCTGCGACTTGTATCTATTCAGTAAAATAACAGCTGATCATTCAAGTCGCAGGTTATATATCCCGCTGCTAATGTATTTCGAAGGCAGTGATGTCCCTGTAATTTCAACATGGTCATTGTTTCTTTTTCCCGGTTTTATCTTCACCTTGTTGAAATAATACTTATCCTCACCTTCCCTGTCCAGACAAAGCACATAATTTTCTTCCCCTGATTTCATTACAGCTTCAGCGTTAACCGAAAGAGCCGAAACCGAATCCACAACGACCTGTCCCTCTGTAAATTGCTTGTTAACCGGATGCACCATATTGACATCTTCAATTTGTGCCAGGCATTCAATGGCTTTTGATTCGCTGTTGATTGACCTGCCGATTGTAACCAACTGCGCATGATAAGCTTTACTTTTATCACCTGCGAAATAAAATATCACTTTCTGACTGCTTTTCAGCCGGTGGATGTCTTTTTCAAAAACCGAAAGTTTCAGTTGAGACTGGCTGATGTTAACAACCTCTGCAACGATTTTCTGTTGTTCAATGAACTGACCCATGGTTGCCGTGATTTTCGCCACATAACCATTTATGGGAGATGTAACCTGGTAGGAATAGCTGAAGTTTCCTTCTTCAATCTGCTTCACATCCAATCCAAGCTGCTCAAGCTTAATCTTCAAAGCTGAGTTTCTTGCTCTTTCTGATTTGAAGGAACTTTCGGCCTGAATCAGTTCTTTCTGTGATCCAATATTTTCCTTAAACAAATCATTTATTCTCTTGTATTCACTTGACAATCGTAACAGATTAGCTGACGACTCGGCATAATCGCGCTGCATATCGATCATGTCACTTCCTCCAATTTCCATGATGGGCTGACCCTTGACAACATACTGCCCCATATTGCAAAATAGTTTATTCACAATGCCTGGAACCGACAGACTGATCTCTGCACTTGAATTCAGAGCTGGCGTGATCATTCCCGTGAAATCAACATACTCATAAAAGACAGCTGCTCTGGGCGTATCCAGGGTCATTTTCTCCGAATCAAACTGCGACCGGGTGATCTCAATCAGATCAGCACCCTGTTCCTGCTGTTCATTTTTACTTTGGCATGAAAAAAGCAAACTGCCAGACAAGACGGTCATTATCCAAACCGGAACTTTCATAGGAATAGCTTTTATTTTGTAAAATATCTTAAGGTAGCATTGGAAATGTTATACCGCAACAAGTTTTCAAGGTAATCCAGATGAATCTGATATGCATTCTCATAGCTGCTCACAAACCGGTAGAAATCAATTTCTCCAGACTGATAACTTTTCAAAGAAGTCCTTAAAATTTCATCAAACAAGGGTTTACCTGTTTCGTTGTAATAGTTCAGGAATTCCAGGTATTTTGTCTGTTCTTTGGAAAGTTCTGCCTGCCTGCTGCGCATTTGGTTCACTTCATTCTCCGACATCAGGCGTTGCGCATCGGATGCAATTTTTGCAGCATTGACTTTAGCAGCCTGACTTCCGAACACCAGCGGAAACGCACCGCCAATCCCGAAACCGTGGTAATATTTTGCGTTGTCAAATTTATTGGTACCCAGGAAATAATTCACGGAAAAATCGGGCAACAACCTGCGTCTTTCAACACGAATTACTGCTTCGGCATATCCGTTCATCAGATCAAGCATCTGAAAATCGGGGAACGAATCATTGATGGTCCGGTATTCCGGCAGCACCACAAGGATTTCTGAAATCTCAAAGTCAGAACTCTGATTCATCAATGTCTTAAGCTTTTTGTAAACCACTTCCGCTTCATACATTGCAGCACTTTTTTGCAACACAATCTGATTTTTTTTAGCCCTGATATTCAGCACCTCAAGGTTGCTGATGTCACCGGTTGAATACCGCTTCTCAGCTCCTGCGAGCAATTGCGAATATAAACTGTCTAATTTATTATAAACCTTGTTTTTAGCCTTAAGATTCTGACATTCAAACCAGGCAATTGAGACATCCCTGCTGAGTTGATTCATTCTGATAACCAGTTCGGTTTCCGCCATTTTCATTTCAATTTGCCGGGTCCTGCTTTCAGCAGCATATTGTGCGGGGAAATTGAAGCTCTGTTCAACACCCCACACGTTAAGCGGATGCCCATTTTCAGCAATATTGTTCTGATCGGTTCCATAACTGACTATTGCTTTGTCAAAGGTCAGCGCAGTTGCCCTGAGTACTTTACTTTGCTCCACTTTCAACCGATAGGCTTCAATTTCTTTATTGTTCTTCATGGCAATCTCAATTGCCTGGTCGAGACCCACCGGATTATGCTGCCCAAATGAAGAGAATGCAGGGATAATCAACAGCAGCACGATCATAACTCCCTTTTTGCGGATAACCCGGAATGGGAAAAGCCTGATACCGGTGACATTGTTGAATATTTCAAAAAGCAAAGGCAGTGCCACCATAGTCAGCATGGTTGATGTAATCAGTCCGCCTATTACTACAGTCGCCAATGGTCTTTGTACTTCAGCGCCAGCTCCTGTTGAAATTGCCATCGGCAGAAAACCCATCGCTGCAGCACTTGCAGTCAGCATTACCGGACGAAGCCGGTTTTTAGTACCCTGAAGAATTAATTCACGCATATCGGTTATCCCTTGATTTTGTAATTCTTTCAAATGTTCAATCAATACAATGCCATTTAAAACGGCTATCCCAAAAAGAGCAATAAATCCGACACCAGCCGAGACGCTGAAAGGCATTCCTCTGATCCACAAAAGCAAAACCCCACCGACAACTGAAAGAGGTATTGCCGTATAGATCATGATGGCATCTTTAAATGATTCAAACGCAAAATGCAGGAATATGAAAATGAGCAACATAGCTACAGGAACAGCCAATAATAAGCGGTTGGTTGCATTTTGCAGATTTTCAAACTGACCGCCATATTCGATATAGGTTCCCGGAGCAAGCCTGATGTTGTTCTTTATGAGACGTTGAATGTCTTCAACTACCGATTGCAAATCCCTGTTACGCACATTCACACTAACAACAACCCGACGGTGTGTATTTTCCCTGGAAATTTTTGCAGGGCCTTCTGCATACTGAATATCGGCAAGTTCTTTTAAAGGAACCTGAACACCGCCCGTAACAGGCACCTGCAACTGCCTGATATCCTCAATACCCTGCCGGTTCTCATTCTTGAATCGCATCACCACATCGAAACGTTTTTCACCTTCAAAAACGACCCCCGCAATCTCGCCCCCGAATGCTGCTGAGAGATAGGCGTTCAATGTGCTGATATCTACCCCGTAGTTGGTGATATTGCTTCGATTGTAATTGATTCTGATTTGCGGTAATCCCGATGTTTTTTCAAGAATAACATCACCCGCACCAGGCACAGAAGATATCAGGTTCCTGATCTCTGCTGCCTTTTTATCAATATAATCCAGGTCTTCACCGAAAATTTTGATAGCAATGTCTGACCTGACTCCTGTGATCAGCTCATTAAAGCGCATCTCAATGGGTTGTGTGAACTCATAATCAATACCCGGTATCACCGAAAGCGCTTCTTTGAACCGGTCGGCAAGCTCTTCCTTGCTGTCGGTAACCTTCCATTGCTTCCTGGGGTGAAGCTTGATGATCATGTCGATTTCTTCCATCGACATCGGATCAGTAGGTACTTCGGCGGCACCAATTCTTGACACAATCTGCTTCACCTCATCCGGAAAACCCTTGATCAGGATATTTTCCATGCGTGTTGTTGTTTCAATAGTTTTGGAGAGCGATGTCCCTGTTTTCAATACAGGCTGAATCACAAAATCACCTTCATCAAGGGTGGGCACAAATTCACCTCCCATTCGTGAAAACAAGAACCCGGTCAGCAGCAGGGAGACCAGGGCAATGCCCAGAACAATCCGCTTGTGTGCACACGACCATTTAATTACGGGGAAGTATGATTTATAGGCCATATCCATGATCCGGTCGGCAATATTTTTGCCGTGCTTTTTTTCCGGTTTCAGAAAAAGAGAAGAGGCCACAGGCAGCCAGGTTAATCCCATGATCATAGCACCGATGATGGCAAAGGAAAAAGCAAGTGCCATGGGCCGGAACATTTTGCCCTCCACGCCGCTTAATGACAGGATGGGAATAAAAACAATCAGAATAATAACCTGACCGAAAACAGCAGACTTCATCATCTTAGAAGCACCTTCAAATGAAACCCGGTCCAGCAATGATTGTCGCTCATCATTGGTTTTCCCGTTAATATCCTCTTTCATTACAGTCATGCGCAATGCAATGAATTCAACGATGATCACCGCACCGTCAATGATGATACCGAAATCCAATGCGCCCAGGCTCATCAGATTCGCGTCAATGCCAAAAATAAACATCATGGAGATGGTAAAAAGCAATGCCAGCGGGATCATGGAGGTGATCACCAAAGCCGACCGGATGTTCCCCAGAAGCAGGAGAACTGTAATCATGACAATCAGTGCGCCCAATATCAGATTCTCAACAACTGTAAATGAAGTCTCTGAAATGAGTTCACTCCGTTCCAATACCGGATTGATGAAAACTCCTTCGGGCAGGTTTTCCTGAATTTCAGCAACCCGCTGTTTTACTTCAGTGATCACCTCTTTGGAATTGGCATTTTTAAGCATCATGATCTGGCCCAGCACCGTTTCTCCTTTGCCATTGGCCGTGATGGCACCAAAACGGTTGGCATAACCGAAATGAACCCTGGCCACATCTTTAATGAGGACAGGAGTTCCGTTGTCATTTTTAACAACAATATTTTCAATATCTTCAAGTGATCTCACCTGTCCATCGCCCCGAATGAAGTAACTCTGATTTGTTTTCTCAATGTAAGCGCCTCCCGATATGCTGTTATTTGCCTCAAGGGCTTTATACACATCCATCAGGGTGATATTCAAACTCCTGAGGACAGCCGGATCAACCGCAATCTCATATTGTTTCAGAAAACCTCCCCAGCTGTTAATTTCAACCACGCCGTTGATACCCGACAACCGCCTCCTGATGATCCAGTCCTGAATGGTTCTCAATTCCATGGGTGAATACCTGTCCTCGTAACCAGGCTTCACATCTACAATGTATTGGTATATTTCACCCAGTCCTGTGGTAATCGGCCCCATTTCGGGAGCCCCGTATCCTTCTGGGATGTTTGCCGAGGCACTCTTGATCTTTTCTGCTATGAGTTGCCTGGGCAAATAAGTACCCATTCTGTCATTGAAAACAATGGTTACGAGCGATATGCCAAATTTCGAAATCGAACGTATTTCCTTTACGCCAGGAAGATTGGCCATTTCCATTTCCACCGGAGCTGTAATAAACTGCTCTATTTCCTGAGTAGAAAGATTGGCAGATGTAGTGATTACCTGTACCTGGTTGTTGGTGATATCCGGAACGGCACCGACCGGTATGTGTAAAACCGAAAAAAGTCCGAAAGCAGCAATGGTCAAGGTAAACAGAATAACAATAAGCTTATTCTTGATGCTAAAATCAATTATTCTTTCCAGCATATTTGTTTTTCCCTCGGCTTAAGATGACTATTACAATTTCATGATATGCTCCGGAAATCCGGATTCTTAAATATGTTTTGGTTGCATTCAGTTTTTGTGATCAGAACTTTGTTATCAAATTTAAATAAATAAAATATAAAATTTGTCGCATTGGTTGAACCATTTCATTCATAAACGGTTTATTGATCAGCCATAAAAGAACAAGAAATTGAACAAAATAATAACAAAAAGCTACCCCGTCACCGGCATGAGTTGTGCCTCGTGCGCGCTGAATGTGGAACGGATGCTGAAGAAACAACCGGGCATATTGAATGCTTCGGTGAATTATGCAAACGCCTCGGCACAGATCGAACTGAGCCCCGGCGATATCGATCTGGACAGCCTGCAACAGGCCGTTCGGAGTATTGGTTATGACCTGATAATTGATGACAAAAAAGCTGAGAACCGGGAAGCAGCGCAACAATTGCGTTACCGCCAACTGAAAACCAACATGATTGGTTCGCTCCTGCTTGCAATTCCGGTGATGATCATCTCCATGCTATATATGGATCATCAGGTTGCTCATGGCAGCATATCGCCAATAAACCTGTTGCTCGCCGGACTTACCCTGCCGGTGATGGCCTGGTTTGGTCGCAATTTCTTCATCAATGCATTTAACCTGGCCCGGCACGGGCAGGCCAATATGGATACGCTTGTAGCGCTGAGTACCGGTATTGCATTTCTGTTCAGCCTTTTCAATACCTTTTTCCCTCATTTCTGGCTTTCGCGCGGATTGCAGCCACATGTATATTACGAAGCATCAGCTGTGATCATTGCCTTTATCCTCATCGGCAAGGTACTGGAGGAAGGAGCTAAAGCAAAGACCTCATCGGCCATAAAAAAGCTGATGGGATTGCAACCCGACATGGCCACCCTTATTGACGAATCGGGCAATGAAGTGCTGATGCCCCTTGCACGGATCATGAAAAATGACCAGGTGCGGGTGAAACCGGGCGAGAAAATACCGGTCGACGGCACCTTAATTTCCGGCACACTGACCCTTGACGAAAGCAGCATCACAGGTGAATCCATACCTGCCGACAAACAGCCGGGAGACACCGTATTTGCCGGAACACTTTGTGTGAATGGCAGTGCGGTGATCAAGGCAGGCAGAGTCGGATCGGAAACCGTACTTGCCGGAATCATCAGCATGGTTCAAAAAGCCCAGGGCACTAAGGCTCCTGTTCAGAAAACAGTTGACCGGATAGCAGGTATTTTTGTACCTGTTGTTTTGGGAATATCCCTGTTAAGCTTCCTCATCT
Source organism: uncultured Bacteroidales bacterium (assembly GCA_964560225.1). GTDB lineage: Bacteria > Bacteroidota > Bacteroidia > Bacteroidales > UBA10428 > UBA5072. Next base: position 5,037 of record CAZLLD010000069.1, on the reverse strand, counting down.
GGATGTTGGCCGGAGGTGACGACCCCATCTCCCATGCACTGATGGCCATGGTTACCGTGCTGGTGATCGCCTGTCCCTGTGCTCTCGGACTGGCCACACCAACAGCCATCATGGTTGGGATCGGCAAGGGTGCCCGCAACGGAATCCTGATCAGGGATGCGGAAAGTATTGAACTCATGCAGCAAGTAAAAGCCGTGGTGATGGATAAAACCGGCACACTTACCGAAGGGAAACCTGCTGTTACCGATACTATCTGGCTGACTGATGAAATTACAAGACTTGAAACCGAACCTGTGTTTCTTGAAATGGAAAAGCGCTCAGCCCATCCGTTGGCACAGGCTATTGTGACCGCCCTGGAAAAGAACGTTCATGAACCGGCCGCTCTTGATGATTTTGAGAATCTATCCGGCAAGGGAATTAAAGCTGTATTTGAAAAGCAGCAGTACATTTCGGGCAACTCCAGATTCATGGCGGATGAAGGCATTACGGTTGGTGCGGAATACGAAGAAAGAATCAAGGCACTAGAGGCCAATGCACGGACAGTAGTATTCTTTGCCAAAAAATCGGCTTTGCTGGCCATTATCGGACTGGCTGATACGCTGAAAGCAACCTCATCAGAGGCAGTTCACCAGCTGAAATCAAACGGGATCGAAGTCTATATGCTTACCGGCGACAATCACCAGACAGCAGCATCCATAGCCACACTGGCAGGAATTGATCACTTTGAGGCCAATATGCTTCCTTCGGACAAGGCTGACTTCATTAAGAAGCTGCAGGCAGACGGAGTTGCAGTAACCATGGTGGGCGACGGCATCAACGATTCCCAGGCCATGGTGCAGGCCGATGTAGGAATTGCCATGGGCAAAGGCTCAGACATTGCCATGGATGTAGCCGGAATAACCATCATTTCATCCGACCTGCGGCAGATTCCAAAAGCCATCCGACTTTCAAAACTTACAGTTCGGACCATAAAGCAAAACCTTTTTTGGGCCTTTATTTACAATATAATTGGCATACCCGTTGCAGCCGGCATTTTATTCCCCATTTGGGGTTTCATGCTCAATCCGATGATTGCGGCTGCAGCCATGGCACTCAGCTCGGTATCGGTGGTAAGCAACAGCCTGCGGCTGAGGGGGGCGAGGTTGTAATTTCCGGCACGCTTGTTTCTCGCAGATTTCCGCTGATTGAGCTGATTTCCGCAGATTTATTTTGTTCCTGTCTTGGTTCTTGGCTCTTGGTTCTTAGATCTTAACTCTTGGCTCTTCCCTGAACTCGCAGCTCACAGCTCACAGCTCGCAGCTGTTCCCAGACATAGAAGACCAAAAGACTTAGCCGACCAGAAGACTTAGCAGACATCCTAAAACCGGATTACCTCCTTCGGCTTCAAATTGTTCTCCATCGTCCAGAAATGAGCTTCGCCGTGGGCGATTCTAAAGATGATCAGGCCCGGACTTTCAATGGTGAGTCCGAATTCTTTCAGAAAGGGACGCTCTGTTAATACCCTTTCCTTGAGTTTATAATCACTGATAAACTCAACTTCTCCGGTAACCCGAAGCGTAGTAGCGACCATACCTTCGCGGTGGTAAAAGCAAGCTTCAACTTTCGGATTCACAATCAATTGTTTGTACATGGTTTTGATGCTTCCGGTTTGAAAGTAAAATCCGGTTTCATCGGCAAACCAGAAGCCCAGCGCCCTTACACGGGGCTGGTCGCCTTCTGTGGTGGCCAAGAAGCATACTTTGTTCTCATTGGCAAAATCAATAGAATCCTTAATGGTTTTCATGGTTTATAGTTTGAATGTTATACTATTGACCCAAACATCTTGTTCTGCCGGGTCATTTTAACAAAGTAATTCAGCCGTTTGGTAAACTCTTCGCCCCGAATCCGGGCATGGTCAATATAAGCAATCCTCACCTGCCGGTAATTCTCAGGAAAAGCATTGAAGTTCTGCCATACGACCGCATCTTTTTTAAGAACGGCCATTATATCCTTTGGCATCTTAAAAGGCTTGTGTTCCTTTACGGTTCCGTTATCAACTACCAGGTGGTGGTTAATGCTTTTCAGGCCGGCTTCAGTCATTTTGCCCAATTCGATCATTTTTCTAACGCGCACCTTATTCAGCTCTGAAAGCTGGCTTTTGGCCCGGCGGGGACTGAAACGCTGGGCAGCATGGTCAGCATCCAGCTTTTTAAGCGTACTGTCAATCCATCCAAAGCAAAGTGCCTCTTCAACCGCTTCGTCGTATGGTATTCGGGGTTTCCCGGATTTTTTGTTGGCATATACCAGCCAGATATCATTGGCTTTATCAAAGTTCTTTTCAAGCCAGGAACGCCACTCCTCCCTGGTTAACACATACAGCGTTTCAGTTATTTCCATACAACGATTTCTTTACCATTTTTCCTTCGCCAGGTCGGGCCAGATGTATTGCCGGTAAACCTGTTTCACGGCTTCCATCTGATCCGCTGTCAGTTCAGGAACTTCGGCAGCTTTCAGGTTGGAAACAACCTGTCCGGGTCGTGAAGCGCCCGGAATTACACAACTTACCTCAGGGTGCATCAAAATCCATTTCAGCGCAACAGAAGCCAGATCTGTACCTTGCGGGAAAACTTTTTTCAATTCATCAACTGCTTCCAGTCCCTTCATATAATCAATACCCGAAAAAGTTTCGCCCTTGTCAAATGCTTCCCCGTGGCGGTTGAAAGTACGGTGGTCGTCTTTTCCGAAAGAAGTGGATGCGGTGAATTTGCCGGTAAGCAATCCGCTGGCCAGGGGTACCCGGGCAATGATACCGATATTCTTTTGAGCAGCAACCGCAAAGAACTTTTCGGCAGGCCGTTGCCGGAACATGTTGAAAATGATCTGCACGGTGGTCACATTATCATATTCGATGGCTTTCAGAGCCTCTTCCACCCGCTCCACGCTCACCCCCATATGGCGGATTTTGCCTTCGCGCTTCAGATCGTCAAACAACCCGAAAATTTCGGGACGGTAATAGGTTTCGGTTGGCGGGCAATGCAACTGTATCAGATCAATTGTTTCGAGCTTCATGTTGCGCAGGCTGTCCTCGATGAATTTTCGAAGTGCTGCCGGCTGGTAGGAGCTGTCGGTATGCGGACTGAGTCTGCGTCCGCACTTGGTGGCCACATAAATTCTTTCACTCCTCGACCGCACGAATTCACCCACTGCTTTTTCGCTTTCACCGTCGCCGTATACATCGGCAGTATCAATAAAATTGACACCCTGATCAACAGCAGTTGCCAGGATTTCAGTGGCATTCCTGTGGCTGAAGGAATCGCCCCAGCGTCCGCCAACCTGCCAGGTTCCCAGGCTGATTTCAGATATTTCAAATCCGGTTTTCCCGAGTAGTCGCTTTTTCATGCAGATTTTTTTTTGTTCACAGCAAAAATAAGCATTTCTAACCTGTTTGTAATGTAGTAATTTTGCCTGATGAAAACCCTGGGGCAAAACTGTCTGTTTTTCATTTATAGATTGCCACGCTGGCGCTCGCAATGACGCTACTCGTTTTGTATTAACGATCAGATTATTCAGACTGAACCCAATTGTTGAATTATCAATTTTCCAAATTTTCAAATTGTCGAATCGTCGAATCATCAAATTACCGAATTTTCAAATTTTCAAATTTTCAAATTGTCTATGACCACCAGCGACCTCCACCAAAAGCTCAAAGAAGCTTACGCCACCCCGAACCTGAACCGGATTACGGTTACCCTGATCGGCTTATACAAGGAACAGCAACTGGGCACACTGAAACAGATTGCCGAAATGATCAGTGAATCGGTTGATATGGTAATTGATCAGGAAGGAAGGTTTTTCTCGAAACTAATGATGTTGTATCACCCCGACCGGGGCGACTTTCACCGTAGCGAAATCGACCGGCTGGCTGCCCTTGATGATCACGACGGCCTGCTGGGGTATTCACACATTCTGATGCTGGGAAGAATTGAAGAAATTGCTGCCAGTCTCAGTAACTATGAAGACATTGACTATTCGCCCGTTTATGAATGGGATGTCAACCTGGAGGGCTTTACCGTGATCAACAGCCGGGAACCGGAAAGTACGGGAGAGCCGAAAGAAAAGACTAGGCGCAGAGCCAATTGCTCATTCTATGATGCCATCAAAATCAGGATGTATGGGAAGACTTCAGTTGATTTCCCGCCGCATTACCTGGAGGATACCGATGAATTCGAGCTTTCGCAATCGGGAATCAACGATCTGGACGGGGTTCAGTATTGCATCCATGCCATTACCATGGACCTGTCGGGTAATGCCATCAGCGACATATCGTTGCTGTGGGGATTGAAACTACTGGAGGAACTTGATTTATCGGATAATCGCATTGAAGAACTGGAAACCCTGGTGAACCTGCGCAACATAAAAAACCTGAACCTGTCAAACAATCCGGTTAAAGACATCTCTTCCCTTTTCGGTATGAACAAGTTGGAATATGTTGACCTGACCAATACCAAAGTATCCAGGTCACAGATCAGGGAACTGGAGGAATCGGGGGTGGTGGTGGTGGTATAACTGGGTGCTGGATGCTGGACCTGCCTGCGCTGCCGCTCCGGCAGGTAGGTGCTGGATGCTGGATGCTGGATGCTGGATGTGTGGGAATTGGGAATTGAGATTTGGGATTTGGGATTTGGGATTTGACTGCGCTGTTGCTGCCAAACGCGTCATTGCGAGGCCGGTAGGCAGGGAGGCACGACCGAAGCTATCTATATCTAGTAGCTCCTATTTAAAGATAAACTTCGTTGAGCTCTGTTTCGCTTCGCGCCAGATTGCCACGCTCCACTTCGTTCCGCCTGCCTGCCGGCAGGCAGGCTCGCAATGACGGCTACTTCCTTACCACTGCTGCTACTCGTCATACTTCGACAGGCTCTGTATGACAACACCAGTCACACTGAGCCTGTCGAAGTGCGACTTACTGTTACTGCTACTGTCTTGGCTCTTGGTTCTTGCATCTGCTATCCCAAATCACCTCCCCAACGCCTGCTCCAGGTCCCTAATCAGGTCAGC
>CAZLLD010000068.1:0-17212 GCA_964560225.1 uncultured Bacteroidales bacterium | reverse complement strand
TTTTGTGTTGGTGTTTGCCTGGGACTTATTGTCTGGTTCCGCGAAAAAATGAACAGGCAGGGACGCCTGTCCCGCATTCTGTCAGATAACGCTTTTGGCGTTTATGTATTTCACACACCCATCCTTGTGCTCATTTCATTGCTTTTAAAGGACGTTGTGCTCTATCCCTTTTATAAATATTTGATCGTTGCTGCAATTACCATTCCCTTATGTTTTGCAGTCAGCTATTTACTTCGCAAAATTCCGGGTGTCAGCACAATCATAAAATAAAATGTAGAGACGTGATAAATAGCGTCTCATCGTCCATAATATTTTCATTCGATTTCGGAGACGCGATAAATCGCGTCTCTACGTAAAAACCCCATTTAAATTCACATCGATTTAAACAAATCATCCGATTCCCATTTTTCAACGTTGTTGTTGATGTAATCGGATATGGCGGTGTATTCATTGTGATCGCGGATTACCCGGTCGTGAAATCGGGGATGCCAGGTGAAATCATGTGCAATTTTATGGATATCAAACGAACATCGTCCTTTGTACCAACGTATGATCCGTGATAAATTTTCATGAAACATTGGATTGTGGTTACCCGTGACACCACCATGTTGAACGGATGTTGATTGGTTTGACGATTGTAGAGACGCGATTAATCGCGTCTCGTTATTCATAATATTTTCATTCCATTTCGGAGACGCGATTAATCGCGTCTCTACGTGCGTTTCCCCATAACCGGGCGTTTCCGCATCACCGGCATTTCCATTACCGGTTTTGTTGATAACCACAATCCCATGCACATGATTGGGCATGATGACGAATGCGTCCAATTCAACAAACGGGAAATGGGTTGGGATTTCCGTCCAATATTGATATACAATGGAACCCAACGGGGAATATTGCATCGTTTTTTCCGGTGACAATAATATATTCCCGAAATAACATGCATGATGCCGCGTGCAAATGGTAACATAATATGCAGCATTGGAACCATAATCCCAATTTTGCCATCGCGATGACGGTATGCGGTATTTATTCCTGAATTTTTCCATATAACGTAATGTTTAATTGAATATCGAATGATGTGCCGTAGAGACGCAAAATTTTGCGTCTCTACGTGTCATCCATTAAAATTATGGAAAATAATCCAATAATGTGTTATGCGGAATCAAACACCGTCCACGTCGCACAATTCAGGACACCGCCATATTATGGTGATTGTTATCATGCGTTATTTTTCGAAAAAGTGTCTGATAATCTTGAAAAACGTTATATTTGAAGTATCTCATTTCTTAGGTGAATCCGGAATCAGAACATATTACCCGAAAAACCCGAATTGACAAGCTTTTAGCAGTCGCCAACTGGACAGTGATTCATTTCGCTGAAGAACTTAATTTTCATGCACTTTCCAATCATGCTGTAGAAGAATTCCCAACTGAAAACGGACCTGCTGATTACGCCTTATTTGTACAAGGTAAATTGCTGGGTGTAATTGAGGCCAAAAAGGTGGCCACTAACCCGCAAAATGTGCTTGAGCAGGCAAAAAGGTACAGTTTGGGAATTAAAACCGACCTTGGCCTGTGGAATGGCTTCGGGATACCCTTTCTGTATTCTTCCAATGGTACTGTCATCTGGTTTGCTGATGTTCGATCCGAAGTGTATTATGCCCGTGAATTAATGGGGTTTCACACACCTTCCGCATTGCTTGAATTTGTAAATCATAAAGTCAGGGATGCCGAAGTATGGTTCAAAAAGAATGCTGTTTCATTTACCGGAATACGCCCTTATCAGATTAAAGCCATAGAAAAAACCGAAGAGGCCATTATCGACAAGAAACAACGAATTATGCTGGCTATGGCTACCGGAACAGGTAAAACCTTTACAACGGTAGCTCAGATTTATCGCCTGATCAAATCGGGTTTTGCACGTCGTGTTCTTTTCCTGGTCGATCGCCGTGCTTTGGCTGCACAGGCATCGCAAGCCTTTGCTTCGTTCAATACTCCTGCTGGTAATAAATTCAATCAGGAGTACGAGGTTTTCAGCCAACGCTTCAAAAAGGAAGATTTTGAAGAGGGTGAGAAATTTGATATCGGAGTTTTACCGAATGATTACCTGACAAATCCGGGCTCAGGTCATACTTTTGTTTATGTATGCACCATTCAGCGTATGGCCATTAATTTGTTCGGCAGGTCAGGTTCTTTCCCGCAAGGCAAAGATGATCCCGAAAACGAAGATGATGCAGGCAAACTGGATATACCCATTCATGCTTTTGATGTCATTATTGCCGATGAATGTCATCGAGGCTACACTTCTCAGGATACCAATATCTGGCGCTCAGTGCTGAACCATTTTGATGCTGTGAAAATTGGTCTCACCGCAACCCCTGCATCTCACACAGTGGCTTATTTCGGCAACCCAGTATACAGGTATACTTTTGATGAGGCTGTTACCGATGGCTTCCTGGTGGATTATGAAGCCATTGGCATTCATTCGGAAGTCCGTATCAAAGGAATTTTTCTTAACGAAGGTGAAAGAGTAGGCGTTAAAGATCCTGAAACCGGCAAAGAACTGATCGACCAGCTTGAGGATGAAAGGGAATTCAATTCACAGGATATAGAAAGAAAAATCACTTCGCCCGACAGCAACCGCAAAATCATGCAGGAAATTGCCCAATATGCCTTAAAACATGAGAAAGAAAAAGGTCGTTTCCCCAAGATGCTGATTTTTGCTGTTAACGATATTCCGCATACTTCTCATGCGGATCAATTGGTAAATATTGCCCGTGAAGTATTCGGCCGGGGTGATGATTTTGTTCAGAAAATAACCGGTAGTGCATCAGTAGACCGGCCATTGGAAAAAATCCGGCGTTTCAGGAACCGGCCCAAACCTGCCATTGTTGTCACTGTGGATATGCTTTCAACAGGCGTTGATATTCCTGCTCTTGAATACATTGTTTTCTTAAGACCTGTTAAATCAAGAATTCTGTGGACACAAATGCTGGGTCGCGGCACACGCAAATGTCCGGATATCAATAAAGGATGCTTTACCATTTTCGATTGTTTTGGGGGCACACTGATTGAATACTTTAAAGATTCAACCGACTTTGTTATTGAAGTAAGTGAATCTGGAGAATCTGTAACCATTGAACAGATCATTGAAAATATCTGGAATAATGTAGAACGCGATTATAACGCAAACCGCCTGATAAAACGGTTGCGCCGGATTTCAGATACCATGAGCGCCAAAGCAAGAACCGACTTCTCTTTTTTTATTCCAAACGGTGATATTGGACAATTTGCAAACGGACTGAAACAAGCATTTAAGGAAGATTTTTCCACTACAATGGATTTGTTGCGTAATAGGAAATTTCAGGACCTGCTCAATAATTATGACCGTGCCACAACACCTTTTTATGTGGCTTATGAGACTCAGGATAATGTGACTTCCGAAAGACTTTTCAGGGTGGAAGATAAACAACTAAAACCTCCGGAATACCTGGAGGCTTTTTCTCGTTTTATTCATAATCAAAAAAACAAGGTCGATGCCCTGACCGTTTTGTTTTCCAGTCCCGCACAATGGAATCCGGATGTGCTGAGAGATATCCGAAATGAACTCAGAAAGCATGACTTCACTGAGGAAGAATTGCAAAAGGCACATTCCTTAACGGGTCATAAAGCTATGGCTGACATTATTTCCCTGATCAGAAACGCTGATAATGAAAATAATCCGTTGCTTACTGCCGAAGAAAGAGTTACATACGCAATTGATAAACTCACTGCCAAATTCTCTTTCAATGAAGAACAACACAAATGGCTCCATTATATTCATAACCACCTTGTGATCAATTTGGCCATAGCCCCTGAAAATTTCGACCTGGTTCCTGTTTTGGAAATGCACGGCGGCCTGTCGAAAGCCCAAAAGGTTTTCGGCACACAATTTAACAGCGTAATTGAAGAATTGAATTACTTTATAGCAGCTTAATATACAATATGATATATCTGACGTTATGTTATAGATAAACCTATAAGTTGATTGAACGAAAATTGTTACTATATTTGCTTGAAGCTTTCCATTAATATGACTATTAGTAAGAAAATAAAAAGCATAATCTCGGACGAATCTTCTAGATGGCTTGAGAAAGCTAAATGGAGAGAAGCTAATAAACTTTGGCTGGATAAATCCGCTAAGATTGCAATTATAATATTACGCGAAATTAGAAAACAAAAGGATACCAATGGTATGTCACAAAAGAAGCTTGCAGAAATGCTTAATGTATCACCTCAATATGTGAATAAAGTTGTCCGTGGTCAGGAAAATCTTTCATTGGAAACAATTTGTAAAATTGAAAAAGCACTCTCAATTTCGCTTATTGATGTACCCGGATTCAATAATAATCTATTGAAAGATTAGCTTAATAGTATATTTAACTATGATTTTCATATTATCTACTAATGTCAGATATTGTCAATAAACTCTGGGGAATGTGCCATACCTTAAGGCACGACGGGATTGATTACGGCGATTATATTGAGCAATTGACCTATCTGCTCTTCCTGAAAATGGCCGATGAAAAGGGTATTGACCTTCCTGCAAAATGCGACTGGGATTCGTTGAAAACCAAATCAGGCACGGAATTAACTGATCATTACCTGTTGCTGCTTCAAAAATTGCGTGACTCGGAAGGTCTGCTTGGTGACATTTTTGCCCAAAGCATGCCCAAATTCAGCAACCCGGTTAACCTCAAAAAGATCATTACCATGATTGATACCGAGGAATGGAGTGAGATGGGTTTGGATGTAAAAGCATATGCATTTGAAGGATTGCTCGAAAAAGCTGCCAGCGAAGGAAAAAAAGGAGCGGGCCAGTATTTTACTCCGCGTGTGCTGATCCAATCCATTGTTCGGCTCATGCAGCCCGATCCATTAAAAAACCCGGAATTTAATCTTTGTGACCCGGCCTGCGGCACCGGTGGTTTTCTGGTTTCCTCTTATGAGTGGCTGATGGAAAAAACAAAGGGTGCCATTCCGCTGGACGAGATCAAGAGAATTAAAGAATCTACCTATTATGGCCAGGATCTGGTAGCCCGCCCCCGCCGACTGGCCTTAATGAATTTATTTCTGCACGGACTAAAACCGGTAATTCATTTGGGCGATACCATTTATGAACCCGATCGCGGCATGCGGTTCGACTGTATTCTTACCAATCCGCCTTTTGGTACTAAAGGAGCCGGACAGGCACCCACGCGCGATGATTTTACCATTGCCACTTCCAATAAGCAGCTCAACTTTTTACAGCATGTGCTCACTACCTTGAAACCCGGAGGCAGGGCTGCCGTTATTTTACCCGATAACTGCCTGTTCGAAGACAAGGCTGGCGAGGTTTTCGAAATTGTAATGAACGACTGCAATGTGCATACCGTTCTGCGATTGCCGAGAGGCACATTTGTTCCTTATGCCAACGCCCAGGCAAATGTCGTTTACCTGCAAAAGGGAAGGCCCACAGAAAAGGTATGGATATACGATTGCCGAAGTAACATTCCGGGATGCACCAAAAAGGACCGTCCCCTGACTGCCGATATGTTTACTGAATTTGAAAAGTGCTATGGCACTGACCCCAATGGTAATTCCAAACGAACTGATCAGGGGGTCGAAGGCCGCTTTCGCAGTTTTCATATTAGTGAAATCAGGGAAAGGGGTTATAAGCTCGACATCAAATGGTTGAAAGATGACACCCTCGATGACCCCGACAACCTGCCCGAACCGCAGGACCTGATTGAAGAAGCCGTAACCGAACTGCAGGCTGTGGTGGATGAATTGGGTGAAATAATGAACCTGCTTGAAAATGGCCAAAAGTAACAACAAGATTGTCAGAGGAATAAATTGCTTAGCAGATTATTTTCAGATTTTTAACAAATAAGTTTAGTTATAACTAAACCAAAATGATTACTTTCGCGTTAATAGAAATAAAAGAAATCAGGGGCAGGTTAAAGATCTTTAAACTGAAGGTGAATGAGTCATGTGAGTACGATGAATTTGAGCGGGAAATAGAAAAAGCAGGAAACCTGCTATCGGAATTGAGAACAATAGAAACCCGGTTGCATGAGATTGCTGATTGCAAATCACTCCCAAAAAACAAATTCAGAGATATCACCCCAAAAAAGGACAACAACAAGGAATATGAAATCAAAACGCCCAATCTCAGGGTATATTTGTTTCATGATAAGCAAACCGGCAGGGTTATTGTGTGCGGTGGCAAAAAAGGCACACAGCAATCCGATATAAAACATTTCAGAAAAATCAAACAAGCATATTTTAATCAAAAACCATGATTACGCGCGAAGAGTTGTTAAAAACTGAAGAGTATTGGTTTGAAACACTTCAGAATGAAATTTACCGGATAGTAGCCGCATATCTTGAAAAAGAAGGCGTGAATCAGACGGAATTTGCTAAAAAATTAGGGGTTTCGAAAGGATATGTTTCGCAAATTATGAATGGAAATTTCAATTATACCCTGAAAAAACTCATCGAATTATCTCTGGCAGTGAACCGGATTCCCGAATTCAATTTTAAAGATATCAATGAGTTTATAAGTGAGGATCGGAAACGCTATGAAATGCAGTACGCTCCTTACTTCAGTTTCACCATTCAATCAAAAAAATCATCTGTTAATACGGGCCAAACTTCCAGCACTGATAACATTCAGGCTGCTGAAGAATTGGGTACACTAATACCGGCTGCATGATATGGAACAAAAACAGGTTAATATCGGCATAACAAAAATCAAGGAAATTGAATTCTTTGTGAACGAAAATATGGAATTATCCGGATTGGTAAATCCGTTAATTACCTTTGAATTGCAAACAAACATTAACATGGCCGACAGCAACATCGAATTGTTGCTTACTGCCAAATTTAACATACCAGGGGATGAAAAGGATTTTTTGAGAATCAAAACAAGTAATGTTTTCTCCATTCCTTCACTGAGCGAGTTTTTAGATGCTGATAAGCAGCTATTTAATTTACCTGAAAATGTGATGATCACATTGTTAAGTCTGTCCGTCACGCACACAAGAGCTTTACTTGCTAAAAACGCTTCAGGAACTAAATTTGCTGATTTGTACCTTCCCATCATAAACCCGACTGTGATATATAAGCAATTATTCGGTTCGGTAACCTCGCTAAATAATGGCAAATAGGACTAACTTCTTTTCAAGCATGTGATGGCAAAGGAACATTGGGTTGAAATTCCACTCGAAAAATTGGTTTTATATAAGAAAGGAAAAAAGCCAAAAGTACTTAGCCCTGAAGTTTTTCACAATTCAGTGCCTTACATCAATATTGAAGCATTTGAGACGGGTGCAATTAGGCAGTTCGCTGATATCCATACCTCAAATACCTGTAAAAAAGATGATATTTTGGTTGTTTGGGATGGTGCACGATTTGGATTAACCGGTAAAGAACAGGAAGGAGCAATAGGATCTACTATAATGTGTCTTTCACCAATATTAATCAATAGTCCATTTTTATTTCAATATATCCAAAGCAAATATTCTGATATTCAACAAAATCCTAAGGGAACTGGAATTCCGCATGTGAATCCGGAAGTATTTTGGAATTTCTTGGTCCCCCTCCCCCCACTCGCCGAGCAACAACGCATTGTAGAAAAGCTCGATGCCATTTTGCCCCGGGTAAAAGCAGCCAAAGCCCGGCTCGAAAAAATCCCCACTGTCCTCAAACGCTTCCGGCAAAGCGTGCTTGCTGATGCATGTTCAGGGAAGCTGACAGAAGAATGGAGGGAACAAAATCTAAGTACTACAATTGGTTTTTTTAATAAACTTAACTCTGAAGAAATTGGATTTGAAATTCCTGAAGAATGGAAATCGATTAGGTTAGCAAATTTGTGCGATGGATTTCAATACGGCACTTCATCTAAGTCATCAAAAGAAGGCGAAATACCTGTTATTAGAATGGGGAATTTGCAAAATGGCAGAATTATTTGGAACGACTTGAAATTTACTTCTGACGTAAATGAAATTCGAAAATATAAATTGACTTTTGGGGATGTTTTATTTAATCGTACAAATAGTCCAGATTTAGTAGGAAAGACTGCCATATTTCAAAGTGATCGTGATGCAATTTTCGCAGGTTATCTGATTAAAATTATAAATAAAAAAGATTTTCTGGATTCTAAGTATTTAAACTATTGCTTAAATGCTGATTATGCAAGAGAATGGTGTAAAAATGTGAAGACCGACGGTGTTAGTCAATCCAATATTAATGCTCAAGTATTATCAAGTTTTCTAGTCCCATTAACATCTTTAAAAGAACAACAAGAAATCGTCCGCCGTGTCGAAAAACTCTTTGCCCTGGCCGATTCCCTCGAAGCCAAATACAACGCCGCCATGCGGCGTGTTGAAAAAATAGAACAGGCGGTTTTGACCAAGGCCTTCCGGGGTGAGCTTGCACCTCAGGACCCCAATGATGAACCGGCGGACGAGTTGCTGAATCGAATTTTGGAGGAGAAGGGGAAGATGGAGAAAAGCAGAACCAAAAAGAGAAAAAAGAATTTGTAGAAGAGTTGATAAAGTCTTTTTGAAACAATGAATTCGCAAAACACGAACTCCTATTTGGCCGATCTCGATGATAAACAAAGGGCAGCCGTTCTTTCTGAAAGCAAGCGCTTATTGGTATTGGCAGGCGCCGGATCGGGCAAAACCAAAACGTTATTGCAGAAACTCGTTTATCTGATTAATGACAAACATGTTAAGCCAGGTCAAATTCTTGCCATCACCTTTACAAAAAATGCGGCCAATGAAATGATTGACCGGCTCATCCTGTCGGCCGATAAAACCGGAGAATACGAATCTAAAATCTTTGATAAAACCATCAGTCAAAAAGAAAAAGATCAATACAGAAGCGAGTATAAAAAGAAATACCCCTGGATAGGCAGGTTAACCATCCGCACTTTTCATAGTTTCTGTTATTCGTTGCTTAAAAACTATGGCGTTCACATTTTTGACAATAAATTCCGGATTCTGAATGATCAGAAAGTAGACGAACAGTTTTCAACCATTTCTGCTCCCGAAAAAGAGGGAGATATTATGAAAAAGGTTTTGATAGAAGCTGGTCAGGATCGGCAATTCTTACTGGATTTAAAAAGATACATACTGGATTATATTGTCGATAAAATTCATTTGAAAGATCTGGATAAGCATAAAACTTATGCTGATGGTAAATATTATACCACTTTAAAAGGTGACAAGGTAAAATCCAAGTCGGAACGAGACATAGCAGATTGGCTCTATCGTCACAACATTCAATACAGGTATGAACTGGATGTTTACTTTAAGGATTTTCATTGTAAGCCTGACTTTTACATTCCTGAAGCCAATCTTTATCTTGAACATGTCAGTGATAAAAGTTATCCGTTAAAACAAAAAGAAGAACAATTCGCGTCTGCAGAGAAATTGTATGTGAAAATTTTTGAGGAACAAGCCAATGACAGCGTATTGTTCAACCGGGCAATGGAAAGAATTGTCAAAGGCAGGCTTTCGGAAAATTACCAACCTGAATTTGCTGTTTCATTCGAAGAAGAATTCAAATCGTATCACGATAACATCAATGATTTTGTAGGCCTTTTGTTGCGGGTTAATAACATGATTAAAGTAGAAAACCTCAGTTATGATGATATCCTGAACAAAGGTGCGAATGATCAGCATGAACGCATCAGTGCTTTTTATAAACTGGCCATACCAATCCTGAAAAAGTATGAATCCTATTGCAGGTATAAATCCTACCTGGATTTCAATGATATGATCATTAAAGCTGTGGAACTGATTAATACGCAAGATGAAATCAGGGAAAAAATAGGTGCTACTTATAAATACGTGTTGGTTGATGAGTTTCAGGATGTCAATAACCTCCAGGTAGAACTGATCAATAAAATACTCACGGATGAAACACAGCTGTTTTGTGTAGGTGATGATTGGCAAAGCATTTATGGCTTCCGCGGATCAGAAGTAGATTATATCATCAATTTTGAAAAGTATTTTGATAAGCCTGAAATCATTACCCTGAATCAGAATTACCGGAGCACAGATTTTATAGTGGGTGCCAGTAACGAGGTAATTAGTCATAACAAATTCCAGGTGGCTAAGCAAATCAGCGCTGCCAGAACTTCAGACAAAAAGATCAACATTTTTGCAGGCGAATCAGAGGAAGAAGAATTGGATTACTTTATCAGGGAAGTGAATCATTTGTTATCTATTGGATACAATAACGATGACATTCTTGTATTATACCGACGCTCGAAAATGTTCAGCCCTTATTTTTACAGGCTGCGCCGTGAGGGAATAAGGATTCGGGGCAACACCATTCATTCAGCAAAAGGCTTGGAAGCCAAGGTTGTTTTTATTATTGGCTTAACAGAAGGTTCTGGTGGATTCCCCGATATCTGGCTTGATGACCGGGTTTTTCAAATTATCCGGAAGGCAAAACATGACATGCTTTTGGAAGAGGAAAGGCGATTGTTCTATGTTGCCCTAACCCGGGCCAAGGATGAACTATATCTAATAACACGAAGCGGAAATGAATCCAGTTTTCTTGAAGAGATTCCGGAAGAATACTCGGTGAATTTCAGCCAGAAACTTCCGCAGCCCATAATGAATACACAAAATTGTGAACATTGTAATTTCACCTTAAAACCGGATTTTAAATTTTGTCCTAATTGCGGAGCTTCTTTGCGGCAGACATCCACATAGTAATATATCGGTTTTTTACAAACCGCAATTGTTTAATAATAAATCTTCAATTCTTTGCCTTAGTTTGTGTTTCGTTGTCACAAACAAATCATTTAAGGATATATTTTGATTTAGTTTCGATTGCAGGATTTCTTTGTCTAAAACCGGCAATTGAAACGCCCTCATATGAATATTCTTTTCAGCGGCAAATGAGTCTTTTATAATGATTTCTGTTGAGTTGTCCTGCTGACATGTTATGGTATTGGGGTAAAACAGTATGATTTGATCCACATTAAACCGAATTGCATAGGCCAGCATTTGATAGATATCGCTTTGTGAGATACCCTTTTTAGGATCTTTCTCATCAGAGTATACAATTTTATATTTGGTATCTGCTATAATGGAGGTATGATCCGTTTTCAGCAATAAATCCGGTCTTAAATTATAAATCTCCGATTCATCTAAAAATTTTCCTGTAGTTTGGGCTTTTGCAGATACAGTTTCTATTTCTTTGTGGATAAATCCGAAAATAAAATCTTCAAATACATATTCCATCGGTAATAAGAAAGCAAATAACCTAAGATCATTCTTGTAATTAAAGGAAATACTATTTGAAAGAAATAGCTGGCAATAATCCCTTACAGTTTCATACTCCCCAAACATGGGATTAAACTTAATAGCAGCACATTGCTCCGCAGTTGCCCTGACATCGGATACTTCATCGAGCGTAAACAGAATTTCGCGCAAATTCTTTTTGTTATTCTGGTCTGTTGATGCATTAAATAATAAGGTAGTCACATATTTAATGATCCGGTTGAATTCATTATCCACTATAAAAGCATCATAGGAGCAATTTACTTTATGCCATTGTCCAGTGCATAGATTTCTATTAATGTATTCGGTGGTATTAATATGTCCTTTAATGTAGGTTAATTCCCGATCAATACCCTCAAATTGCTGATATACCGAACTTGACAGAAGCGACCTGGTATACTTGGAAAAAAGATAAATAAGTACTTCGAAGAAATCGTTCTTGATGCTTCCTAAAGCGGTTTGATAATTTGGGAATTTGATTTTTCTGCAATAACTCAGCCACCATAGGATGTGATTATGAATTTGGGCTATTTGAGTAGCCGCGTATTCGTGATTGCTGTCATAGAAAATTTTAGGTAGCAGATTAATTTTAATATTGTCATATTGAATTACACCTACATATTTATTTGACTTTATTTCACCTGAATTTTGGATGAATTGAATAAACCTTTGCGTCTCCGATTTTTCATCTTCCTCATCGCTATAATAAACATACTTCTCGCGTTTGCTCCAAATTTCATCGAGAAACTCTTCAAGTCCATTGACATCTCCTGACAGGACTTCCTTGTTCTGGTATTCAAACAGGTTAATCACGTTTTCCGCTTATTCTAATAGGCCAGGAATTTTCGATAATATCCAAACCAGCTTCATTCAATATCTTTTTAACTTCTTCTTCATCATTCATATAGTATTCCAACAAAAGTGGAATTACTTTCTGATTCATCCTTTCTATAAGATTATCTGAACTATCCATGAAATATGCATGACCTATTTGGAAGTCATATCCTTTGGTTTTTATAATCAGCCCATTAATTTTTTTCAAGACATCCTTATCAAAAACATCGTAACCCGAAATCTCGTATTTAGGGTACATTGCTTTAAAAACAAATCTTCTTCTGAGGGCAATGTCTAGGAGAGCTATTGATTTATCAGCAGTATTCATGGTTCCGATTATATAAAGATTTGAGGGTACCATAAATTCATCTCCGGAAGGCAATTGTACTTTGAGTGGTGTCTTTCCTTTGAATCTTTTGTCTGCTTCAATCAATGTGATTAATTCTCCGAAAACACGGGAGATATTCGCACGATTAATTTCATCAATGATTAGCACATAGTTTTTCCTAGGAACTGAAGTTTGCCTAGTTTTTCCTTTTTCCAACAAAAGGCTCAGAATTGGGTTATAATAAGGTTGCAGACCACCTAGTATAATGTCATTCATTCCTTTATTATACATTTCACGCAATGTATTAATACTCAAAGTATGCTGAGAGTCACCTTTGTTTTTTCTGAATTCAATTGATTTATCGGTAACTCGTGTAATATAAAATGAGGTTTGTTTCATTTTCACCTCAATTTCATCTCCATTACTATTAGGTTCAATAAATCTACCAAAGACTTTGTCAAAATCTTCTTTTGCCATTGATGGATCCTCGGATTCTTTAAGATTCTTTAAAGCTCTGTCTGAAATAACTTTAAAAATGCCGTCCTTTTTTTGAAAAGTAAGCTCCTTATTGTTTTCAGTATCGGGCCGAATCCCCTGCACAAAATCTTCATAAGAGTAGTTTTGATGGAATGTAATAAATTCAATTTGGTCGTGAAGGTACTTTCTGAAGATCTTTAACGCTTCACTATAGTCCTCTATACCTGTTCCCTCGACTATATTTGCGGCTTCTATTATTGTATTATAGGTTTTACCGGTTCCGGGAGGGCCATACAGAATGAGATTTAAAGGGCCATTGTAATCTACACTTGTATTTTTATAATCATAAGTGATTTTCGGATTCTCAACTATATTAGGTACTAGATTAAATCTTTCTAACTTACTCTGTAGCTTTTTTATGTTTTCATTAAAAGTTACTACATCAATTCTTTTTGCATTCCAATCCCGATGTTTTTCCAAAGTGGCATCAATAGCTTCCTGTATTACTAGTTGAGTTTTCTCAATAAAATCATCTATAGCTTTTACAAGATCTTCCGCATTTGATATTTCATTTGGGTAACTGAAATAATATGTGTACATCTTATTCTCAAGAGGTGATGGATCACATTTCCATCCTTTTTCCTTCATTTTTTTCTCTAAAATCTTTCCAAATTCAATGCTGTTTTGATTTTGAGGATCTGCCTGGTTGCGTGCCATGAAATATTCAAGATACAAAAGAATCCTATTTTCATCTGGTCTTATAATATAGCTTATTACTTCTGTCGAAGCCCCTCGGTACCAGCAAGGGATTGACCATAATGTAAAACTGAAATAGTTTGATTTCTCAGTACCAATAAAGTAATTTTTTTCTGCGCCTTTACTGGCTTTTCTCCTTACTGAAAAAGTAAAACCAGGATCAGTATTGTGTTTTTTATAAAGGAAATCAAAAACAATCTTTTGAAGCTTGTAATAATCCATGATCAATATATTTATAAATTCTATTAAATAATCTAAATTGCTTTCAGAAAATCCTGATACCTCACCTCCAACCTCTCCCTATCCGGCCAATTGCTTTTATTCCTGGGCAAAATCAATTTGTTATTCTCCAAAAACTGAATCCCATATTTCAGCATGGGACCATCGGTTTCTTCCAGAATGTCTTTTCTTACTTTGATTTGATAATCGGGATTGATGCCGATGATGTTTTGGTCAAAGGCGGCATGATGGATTTTGCATAGGGATAATCCGTTTTGGATGATGGGTTCGCCTATTTCTTCTTTGTCTCCAATAATATGGGCGGCATCAAGTAATTCACGATGACGCAAACGGCATAAGGAGCATTGGTTTTGGTAGGCCAACAACACCTTTTCTCTGAATGAACGCTGATGCAAGCGAATGAGCGTTTTTGATGTGATGTATTTTCGTCTGGAATATGCGCCAGGATCTTCGGCTACCTCCAACTCACCCGTCTTTTTCAAATAGGTCATATCATCAACAGCGACAGTAAAAGACAAATCGAGAATATCATCATTCACAATATATACCGGCCAGGCAGCAAGGTAATTTCCCTTGGAAACTCCCAGAAAGTATATCAAAGGCTTTCTTAGTTTCATTACTTCCCTGAGGCCCACATTATCTTTATGATATGGATTGGTTCCTCTGTAGTTGTATTTTAGCAATTCATCTGATGTGAATGCATCATTATAGGGGCTGTTAGGCGATGTAGTAATGGATAATGGCAAATCCATCATTTTAGGCCTCCAGATGCCTGTGGCACCAATAGGAATAACACGTTGACCCATAAAATCAAATCCTTTATGCAGTATTTCCCAGGGAAGCACATCTCCGTGGATGTTGGTTTGTTCCTCAAGCCAGATAAAGGCAGCGTTGCGGATTTGATGATCCATGAATCGAATTTAGCAAAAAGACATACCAATAGCAAACAGAATATTTTATACTTACAAGGTAAAATTCGGAAAAAGAAATTAATACCAGTGCAGGCAGAGTCTAAGCCGGAAGGAATAATTGAGACCCATCATTGGTTTATAATCTTGGAGGGACTTCATGTTATTAGCAAATTGTATAATGTGAGAACATGCGACCCCGGTCGGAATCGCATACAAAGCGACATATTATGAATTCTTTAAAAAATTGACTCCTCCGAAGTCAGAGCGAATTTGTGACAGAACATCAAAGATCAGCCCGGAGCCTGGAAAGATATTTCCGGTGCAGGCAGAACCTGCGCCGAACTTGGAGTTTCACTTTCTCAATCTAATTTAAGCTTATCATGTTTAGTAGTGGTCTTTTTTGCATTACATACAACGTTTTATGGTGTCGTGCGGGAGTACGAAGCTATTTCCTATCAGTATACACCGATCTCTTTTACGAGCCACAAACGCTCGCAAACCGCTAAAACCCGTATGTGCACTATACCATGTGTTGTGTGCTGTACTTGTTTATATGATTCTCTATCACCTGTATTGCTTTCCTGGTTCTCGGTACATATTCCAAACAATTAAGAAATATAAATCTTTCTATTAATTTTTGTACTGCAATATCATTTTTTGCTGTTGATATTAAGTGAGTGTAATATTTATTTTCAGTGGAGTTAGAGAAAGGATTTTCGTTTTCATTAAATAGATATTCAATATTAGTTTTACTTTTTGTAGCTACTGTTAATGTTAGAAAGAATTGTTCTACAAGAACATTTCCTAGTGCAATATTTTCCCATGAATTCCAAATATCCTTATTTCTTTTATGACGAATAATATTTAATGCATTTTTTGAATAAGTACTTATTAGTTTTAAATCATTACCTCCGAATATTCCACAACATGAAGCTTCAAAATTAACTTTACCAGTTGTGTAATTTTTCCAATATTTAGGCAACCAACCTTTGCCACTTTTAATATTTTCTTCAATTTCTAAAAGTTTATAATATGAATCCTTATTATTGCTGGTAAAGAACTCTGGACTTTGAGCACAAATTTTAGCTGATAGTATTCGTTCTGGAAGATAATCCCATAAATACACATCACTATCGAAATGAATAAATGGTTTTTTCTGTAAACTATAAGTATGAATTTTACCAGCAGCCCACCAATTAACATTTAAGTCTTTCAATTCGTTAAGATTTAAATGTACTTTATCAAATGGGATTTTAAGAATATCAACTAAAATTAGCTTCCCAAAATCATCTGTATATAATTCTGTTCTATTAAAAAACCGACTTATCGTCATTACTGAAATTATCCAAGAATATAAATAATGATTAAAAGGCCATAGCCCATTATTTGTTGTTTGCAAAAGTGGTTTTGTCCATAATGACCAAATTGCCTTCATCTATAAGAATTTTAAATTGTTTTTAAGATTTATTGTTCCAATTCCTTGAAGTGGATTTTTTTCTATTTGTTCTTGTTCGGTCATGTATGCGGCAATAGTTTCATTTCGTGTGATTGGAACCTTTGCAATCCAATCATCGAATAATATTATTCTTCCATCAGAAAAAACCAAATACAATTTATTGTCCTCTCCCTTTTTTATTAAAGGATAGAGACTTAAAAATTCCTGCCCCTTAAATTTTACATCTGGCTCATCCATTATAGGTAATATTGCAACATTTCCAGTGTATCCATCCATATATCCGCATTCCCATGGCATCCATTTCGAACTATCGTCACTTACTGGTGTTGCATAAATCAAACACTTTGATTTACGAATACTTAATCTAATTAATTCAGATGATTTTTCTGTAATGTCATTTCGATTAAGTTCTGTATCGTACCAATCCACATATACATTATATGTACCAGACTTAAGTTCTAAAAACAGTATTTCTATAAGTTCTTTGTCTGAATACCTATGGGTTAGAAATATATCGTATTGCGAATATTTTACTGTACTAAATCCTTGAATAACTTCATTAAGCTGAACTTTTCTCTTTACGTAGTATTCACGAACTAAATTAAGCTCTAAACTTGTGAAATGAAAGGTTTTAATCTCTTTACTAGTTTTCATAAATAAGGCAAAGTTTACTTTCCTGCGTCCTTGGCAGCTTTTTCAATCCATTCACCCATTTTTGAATAACCATTATCCTTGTACCACAAATAAAATTTATAACCTTTTGGAATTTCACCACATCTCTCACTTGTATTACCCTGTAAATCTTTAATCTTACTAATATCAATACCTAGTAACCCATTACCTCTTTCAATGCTTTTTTCAATTTCATACTTTACCCAACG
>CAZLLD010000067.1:0-18385 GCA_964560225.1 uncultured Bacteroidales bacterium | reverse complement strand
TGCATGCTTACCATTCAAAAGGCCCTGGCCGATAAGAAAGTGCTGGTGATCAGCTACCGGGCAGCCTATAACCACCAGCTTGTTACCGGAAGAATGGTGGAACCGGTGGGTCTGGTTTTCTACAGCATGGCCTGGCACCTGATCGGCTACTGCAGGTATCGCAAAGATTACCGCGATTTCCGGCTCGACCGCATTACACAAATTGTTATGGCCAATGAAAATTTTCAAATCCGGGGAGTGAAGTCGGTTCATGATTTTTTCCGGAGAAATCTTTCGGAATACCACCTTGAACAGGTCACCCTGCGGTTTCCTGAAAAAGAGGCCCGGTTGATACAATCAACCCGATATTATTACGGATACATTGGTGAAGAATTGACAAATGGCCATGTGAATATGAACTTCATTGTGAACGATGCCGGTTATTTCTGCCGTTGGCTGCTGATGTATGCCGATGTGGTTGAAATTTTGCATAATGAGAAACTCCGGCAGCTGTTTATGGAACTGGTAACAAAAATAAAAAACCGCTTTTCCTGATTTCATGTTGACATAGGGTTGTCATCACCCAACCGTATTTTTGGATTTGTAAACTCATCAATTAATATACAAATCCAATGGAAGTAAGAAAAATCAATCCCATCACAGTTCTCGCTTTTGCTGCGAATGTTACTTTAAAAGATCTGCAACAGTTTGTTCGTGTCAAGGCACGCGATTTATATACCGAAGCTGTGCAAAGCAACCTGGAAATCGCCGGTCCGGTCTACTGGGTCTATTATGGAATGGATGGAAATCCTGAAACTGTTTTTACTCTTGAGATCTGTCTTCCTGTGGCAGGCGGGGAAAATTACAGCGGACAGTACAGCCTGAAACAGCTCGGAACATTTAAATGCCTTTCTCACTGGCACCATGGTGCATGGAACAATTTTCCTGCCACCTATGGCCGGGTGTTTCAAGAGGTCTCTGAAAAACAATACATTCCTTCCGGACAGTGCCGCGAGATATACCAGCACATTGATTTTATGCATGAGGAAAACAACCTCACTGAAGTACAAGTAGGTATTCAATAATATTTATTCACCCAAAATTCAACATAAAATGAAAAAAATGGTTGTTACTATTTTGTCCGCCTTTGCCATGCTTGCGACAGGTATGGCCATCGGGTATTTATTTGACTTTCTCATTCCCTCGTTGAAAACTGAATATGCCAACACGGCACTGTATCGTTCCATGGATGATCCCATGATGTACCTGTTCTTTTTCCAGCCTTTTGTTGTATGTGGTACGCTGGTGTGGGGATGGGCCCGGATCAGGGACCGCTTCACGGGCAGCACAGGAAGCAAGGCCTTGCAGGTTGCCCTGATCATGTTCTTCCTGTCGGTTATTCCCGGCATGCTGATGACTTTCAGTTCGTTTAAAGTATCTGTTGTGGCAACCGTCACCTGGACAGTCATGGGCTTTTTCCAGGTTTTGGCCGCCTCCCTGGTCTTTATCAAAATGAGCAAATAGTGAATCAGCCGGCTGGAATTTGTGTCCTGGCCTGTTATCGATCAATTGCAGCCGGCTGCCTGATTTTAATAGTTTAAACTGATTATTTATGAAAACAACAAAAGAAATAGTTGCAGACAAGACCCTGATCGCATATTGCGGATTGTATTGCGGAGCCTGCCGCAGTTACCTGAAAGGGAAATGCCCCGGTTGTGCCGGTAATATGAAAGCTACCTGGTGTACCATAAGACAATGTTGCATAGAACACGATTTTAAGAGTTGCGCCGACTGCAACCTCATGTCGCTGAACGATTGCAAAAAGTTCAATAACTTTGTGGGGAAAATCTTTGGCTTTATCTTTAATTCCAACCGGGCTGCCTGCATTGCTGCAATTAAGGAAAAGGGCTATGATACTTTTGCTGCAGATATGAGCCAAAGCGGCAGACAATCCATCAGCCGAAAGCGCTGATTTGTTGTTATACTATTGGTCTGGCCAGATAATAGAGTATTGGAGAATTCAGCATAATGAAAACGTTGCTATGATCGCCAACATTCAGGCCAAAACATTACTCTCGCCTGTTAAGCCCGGTACGGATAACTGGTTTGGGTTGCGGTACAACCTGAACCTTTACCGGGGTTGTCAGCACGGTTGTATATACTGTGATTCAAGGAGCACCTGTTATGGTATTAAAAACTTTTCGGATATTCTGGTTAAAGAAAATGCACTGGAATTGCTGGAAAAGGAATTGCGATCGAAACGGGAAAGAGGAACGATTGGTTTTGGCAGTATGAACGATCCCTACATGCCGCTTGAAAAAGAACTGAAACTTACCCGGCAGGCACTGGAAATTGTTAACCGCTATCGCTTTCCGGTTCATCTGATCACCAAGAGCAATCTTGTGGTCAGGGATATTGACATCTTGAAACAGATATCCGGCGTCTATGCTGCTATTTCCATAACCATTACCACAGCCGATGATGCGCTTTCAAAGCAAATTGAACCTGGCGCACCGGTTTCTTCAGAAAGATTCGATGCCATCAGGGAGCTGTCTGGTAAAGGTATTTACTGTGGGATTACACTGATGCCGGTTTTACCTTTTCTCACCGATCAGCCGGAAAATATTGAAAAACTGGTGCACATGGCAAAAGAAAGTGGTGCCAGGTATATTCTGGCTGCCATGGGAATGACCATCAGGGAGGGACAGCGGGAGTATTTCTACCGACAGCTCGATAGCAGATTCCCCGGGTTGAAGGACAGGTATATAAAGTCATTTGGTTTGCAATACTCGTGCAACGCTCCCAATCACAACAGACTTTGGCAGGTTTTTACCCAAACATGCCAATCGCTTTTGATGCCGATGAATATGGAATTCTATAATACCAGGAAGGCAAATCAGTTGGACTTATTTTAGCCA
Source organism: uncultured Bacteroidales bacterium (assembly GCA_964560225.1). Classification (GTDB taxonomy): domain Bacteria; phylum Bacteroidota; class Bacteroidia; order Bacteroidales; family UBA10428; genus UBA5072. The sequence continues at coordinate 15,488 of CAZLLD010000067.1, read as the reverse complement.
GATGATATGACAATCATGAGCGTGCGAAATGGCAAGGCCATTGAGAATATCCAAATCGTTACCTTGAATTCTCTGAAAAGTCGGCCAGGTTATGGTTTTTCTTTGTTTTCTAAATGCTTCTTAAATAAACCAATTCCTTTGATCAGGGTGACGGAATTACAGGAATTTTGAATTCAACAGCATTTTCCATAAATTTATAACTGAAAGCTGTAACTAAAGTGTTGTTCTATGAATATCCTGCTGATTTATATAATCATCTCAGTCATAGCCTTTGCCATAGGTTGTATTGTTCTGAAAATCATCTTCGGAAAATCATTTTTGTTCAAGGTCAGCATTTTAGTTGTTACAGCAATGTCTATTGCCTGTTTCCTGACTTTTTATGCCGGTGTTAAAGGGATCTGGAATCTGGTATGGGCAGGTCCGGTAATGGCATTATATTCAGTGGTTATTTTTTTGGCCATCAACAGAATCCGGAAACGACTCGAAAAATTAACACACCAATTGCATGAGCTGTCGCAGGGTTCTTTAAAAATCGAATTAGTTCCCTCCACATCTGATGATGAAACCGGTCACCTGAACAATACAATCATCCGCATGCTGGAGGGTTTTAAAAAGATGCACAAAGAAATTGACCAAAGCGCAGGAAACCTGGTTACAGCCGGTAAGCAAACCCTAAAAGCATCCGAGCATCTTTCAGACAGCTCATATACACAGACATTTTCAATTGAAAACATCAGGACTGAAATTGAACATGTGCAGGCAAAAATTCGGAGTCAGAAACAAATAAGCTCGGAAGCGAGCAGCGGCATTCAGAAATCTTTGAAGACCATGCAGACTGTTTTGGAAATGAGCCTGGAACTGGAAAGAAAGATCCATCTGATTCACGAACTGGCTTCGGGTGAATCCGTCATTAAACCGGAACAGGCGGTTGAACTTACCCGGCCTGCTGCTGAACTCATCCGCCAGATGGTGCTGATCATGAAAGAATCGGCTTCCAGGATCAGCCAGATGTATGAAATGACCAATGAGGCATTTTGTTTGAGTGAAGAACAAAGCAACAGCATGGATGCCATAACCAGCAACATGGAAAAGCTCGATATCAAGTCGCAGCAGAATACTCTGTACAGTGTGGAATTAACGGCCTGTTCTGAAATGCTCAAGGAGGAGGCTGAAAAACTCAAAGCGTCCGTCGCAATATTTAAATCCAATGATTGACCCACAGATTCCCGGTTCATCAGGTTCATGAACGATGTTTTGATTTAATGATTTTATATGGGCTCCTGCCATACTGAATCAGGGATTTCACTGATGCCTCTGGGAAGGTGTTAATCATATTTTCCTGTTTTTTTTCAAGGCGATGCAACCCCCGGTTTTTTTTGTTGTCATTAATGGAACAAAAACCTTCCGAACCCTTATCATGTTAACGGCCTTGGGGTGAGGATACTTGAAAACTAAAACATTACTGTATTTATGAAAACAAAATTACCGGCAATATGCATTGCCGTATGGATATCTTTTGTGTCTGTCTGCGGGCAGCAAATCACCCAAACTGTCCGCGGAACCGTTAAGGATGAGGATGGTAAGTTTGCTCTGATTGGAGCAACCGTGGTTATTTCAGGTACCAATCCGGTGAAAGGTGCCGTTTGCGACAACAAGGGTGAATTCCGCCTGGATAAAGTTCCTGTCGGCCGGATTGATCTTGAAATCAAGTTTATTGGTTATGAAGATCTTGTTATACCCAACGTGTTGGTGAGTTCCGGAAAAGAAACGCTGCTCGACCTGGAAATGAGGGAATCGTTTGTGAAAGTAGACGAAATAGTTGTGACTGCCCAGAAAGAAAAGGGCGAAGTGCTCAATGAAATGGCCGTGATCAGCTCCAGGTCGTTTTCGGTGGAAGAAACCAAACGTTATGCCGGGGCTTTGCAGGACCCGTCGCGCATGGTATCGGCATATGCCGGTGTCACAAGTGATCCCAACGGCAATAACGATATTGTGGTCAGGGGCAATTCACCCAAGGGCATCTTGTGGCGGCTTGAAGGTATTGAAATTCCCAACCCCAATCATTTTGCCGATGAAGGCTCCACCGGCGGCCCGATTAATGCCATAAACAGTGAACTGCTGGCGAACTCGGATTTCTATACCGGCGCCTTTGCTCCGGAATATGGCGATGCACTGTCGGGAGTTTTCGACATGCACATGCGCGCAGGCAATAACGAGAAGCATGAGTACTCCGTGGGAATAGGCGTTTTGGGAACCGATATCATGGTTGAAGGTCCGTTCAGCAAAAAATACAACGGCTCCTACCTGGTCAATTACCGGTACTCATCCCTGGCCATGCTGGATAACGCAGGTATCGTTGATTTTGACGGGGTGCCCAAGTACCAGGACCTGGGCTTTAAATTCATGTTGCCGGCCAGGAAATTCGGAACCTTTTCCATTTTTGGCCTGGGAGGGAAAAGCAACATTGCCGTTACAGAGGAAGATGCTGCGGGTGAACTGGCCGGAGAAGGCGACTATGATGCCCATGTGGGTGTTGTGGGGTTGAACTATACCTTGTCATTCAATCCGAACACCCTCATGAAAGTTACCCTGGCTGCATCGGGAAACGGTAGCCGCTATGACTGGCATGAACCGGATACCGTGAATCAGATGCAACTCGACAGCCGGGCCGACTGGGATAAAAGCAGTCTGAGATCATCCTTTATGTTCAGTTCCAAGTTAAACCAGAGAAACCGCGTTGTCACCGGATTGAAATTCACCCGCCATTTCTATGATATGTACGAGTATTATTGGGATGATGACCTGGAACGGTACGTGTATGGAATCAACATGAACATGAATGCGGATCACTGGCAGGGTTACATCAGCTGGAAATGGAGAATAACTGATGACATCACTGCAGTGAGCGGTATTCATGGCAGTTTCTTTTCAGTGAATAATGATTATACCGTGGAACCCAGGGTGGGACTTACCTGGCAACTCAATTCCAAGCAAACCCTTAATCTGGGTTACGGATCACACAGCAAGATTGAGAGCATTTACGCGTACTACCGGATCAAAAACACCGAAGAAGGCGCCTCGTTTTCCCCGAACAAAAACCTCGGCCTGTCCAAAGCACGCCATTATGTGCTGGGCTATGAATACCGGTTCTCAAAGAACCTGAATTCAAAGATCGAACTGTATTACCAGGGATTATACAATATACCTGTTGAGAACAACGACACCAGCGTATTTACCATGATCAACAGTGATGAAGGATATGTGGATGAAGCATTGGTAAATAAAGGCAAGGGTTACAATTATGGTGTGGAACTCACACTGGAACGATATTTTGCCAACCAATACTACTTCCTGGTTACTTCATCCCTTTACAATTCCAAATACAAAACCCTGGAGAACAAATGGAGGAATACCAAATTCAATGGCAATTATTCCTTTAATGTTCTTGCCGGAAAAGAATTCAACATCGGCAACCAGGCCGGCAAAAAAGTGCTGGGCGTGAATGCCAAGGTGTTTTATAACGGCGGATTGAGGTATGTGCCGGTGGATCTTGAAAAATCGCGCGAAGAAGGAGATTCCGAGTATTATCTTTCGAAAGCCTGGAACAAAAGACTTGATAATATCTTCCAGATGAATCTTTGTGTCAGTTACCGGATCAACAGGCCGAAAGCCGGACACGAATTTGTGATCGACATATACAACCTCACCAATGCCCGTGGAAGAATCGGGGAGTATTACCACGAACATACCGATAAGGTCGAATATGACCGGCAGATGAACATCCTTCCGAATATCATGTACCGGATACATTTTTAATAAACAGGCCATGCTGCAGAAGTATGAACAACTGCTGCAGTATGGCATTAATACTGGTTTTCTCCTGCAGCACCGAAGAATATTAGGAAGGCTGCGGGAGAATTTGACGGCCTGATGGTGTCGGAAGTCGATGTACTGATGCTGTACCTTCCGGCATCGAGGTTGGTTTCACTGCCCAGGTAATTCCTGAGAAAATCCAGCTGCAGATTTCCAAGTGAATCGAGTTTGCCCTTCAACTGTTCTTCACCCACATATTCCCGGCATAAATCAGCGGCACCTTTAGCCTGAGCTGTGTTGACAGAGGGCTTTGTCTCCTTTAAAAAGGCCATGAATGCACTGTCCGAATCATTTTTCAGTTCGTTGCTTTTCAGGTAATTTTCATACTCCCGGTGTGCCAGTATATAGGCCAGCGTATCTGAAGTGCTGGGTTCATCGGTGGCATGATAAAAAGTAACCGTGAGCCCCGGTTTCTTATTCAGAATATCTGCAAGCAGGTCAAGGGTACCCACGTCTTTTTTATCGGGCATGCGCTCAAACAATTGCAGCGGAATTTCCCTGAGCTTGTCGGGGTTGGTACCATGCATGTTGGCAAGCAGGTTATAGGGCGAAGTAGCTGCCTTGATAAACAAATTGCCGATGACCTTGAAAATAATTTTACCCAGATTTTTAATTTCTACTTCTTCGCCTTTGGTTTTAACCGGTGCCTTCAGGTCGATAACGCCATCCTTGTCTGAGAGCACTCCGAGTGCCAGCTTTAACGGCACTTTAATAGGCACTTCGTCTTTTGACCGGCCGCCCAGGGTAAATTTCCTGAAATAAATACTGTTGTTGCTTTGCAGCGATTTGGTCCGGATTACATTATCGGTTGAAAAATTCATGACCCCGCTGGTCACCGGGTACCCGAAATAATGTTTGAACAGGGCATCCAGGTCCTTCATCCGGAAATGGTTCACGGCCAGGCTGAACTCTATATCGGCAAGGTCTTCGGGATTAAAAACAGCATGCGTGGTCAATTTGCCCGTTTGATTAAGCAGGGCAGACAGATCAAATGATAAAATGCCCGGAGAGCCTTTCACTGGCGCACTATTCAGGTGCAGGTCGTCAATTGCATAACTGAACGGATAGCGCATGGTTTTGTCGATATACTGCACTTTTCCTCCCTCAATAGCCAGTTTGGCAAAGGAGAAATGGGTTTTGCCTTTATCGGATAACGTGTCAGCCTGTTGTACAAGTGTGTCTTCCGGAGCCTCTTCTGCGGTTCTGACCAGGGTAATCCAGTTATTCACCGTATCCACCAGTTCAAGCAACACGAAGGGATCTGTGAGCACAATGTCGTTCAGGATAATCCTGTTCTTATCCAGCAGGAAGGTATCCAGGCCAACAGAAAGCTTTTTGAAAGCCAGCATGGTTCGCTCCTGTGTGTCGGCCATGCTGAAATCTTCAATTTGGTTGGTGCCCTGAACAAGCAGCTGCATCACATGCTGCATGCTCCCCTTGAGGGTCAGGTCGTTCGAGAGGTATCCCTTCAGCGCCGAAATATTCAGACTACTAACCAGGTAAGGTTGTAATATGTTCAGATTCAGACTGTCGAGTTTCAGATTCAGCAGGTAGGTACTGTCCGATTGGTTCAACTCCAGTTTGGAATACAAGGAACCGCCATCTACAAAGTTAAAATCTACCGACAGGTTGGTTGATTCGCTGTTCCAGGTAAAGCCGGGGATTTCCAGGTCAATCTTGTTCAGGGCAATGGTATTGTCAATGGGGATGTCGGTATACTGCACGTAACCGCGCCGGATACGGATGTTCTCAAGCACATATTTCAGGGGCGCTTTTTTTACCGTATCTGCAACAGTGTTGTCAGCTTTTACCAGGTCTGAAAAGTTAAACCGGTTTCCGTCCTGCATGAGCTGCACATAGGGAGCTTCAAGTGTTACTGAAGCAACATGAATTTCATTGCGCAAAAGCGGCAGGTAGCTGAGATTGACGCGGAATCTTTCGAAACTGGCGAATACCGATGAGGAGCTTTTTTCATATAACCTGAATCCATCCACACGAATTGTCCCGTTGAAATAATTGATCCTGATCTTGTCAATGGCTGTTTTGCGTCCAATGAGCTCAGTACTGTGCTTTACAATATATCCACGTGCAATACGGGGCGCGGCAAAGAGAACGAGAATAAAAAAAAAGAGGATGAAGATTACGATCCAATGCCACTTTTTAATCCATGTTAATTTCATTTCCGGTCTGGTTTAGATCATACCAAAGATATACCTAATTATCCGGCCTTGCTGATGCAATTTTTCCCGGATTGTTGTTTCTGTATCCAACAATGTGTAAATTTATGGAAGTTAATGCAATATGAAAAAGGAAGTTTTCAGATGGGCCATCGTCATGTTTGTCGTGTCGGCAAGCATTGGACTCATCATTTTTCTGATGCTACACTCAGATCAGTACCAGGTTATCTATCTTTTACTGATAGGTTTGCTCGTTGTTGCCTGGTTGGGATTGCTGATCCGTTTCAAAGCCGACAGGAAAAAGAGAGTCTCCTGGGGAAACAATGATCCCGTTAGTCTCATGAGCCAGTATTTTGAGTACAGCAACGACATGTTGTGCGTAGCCAATCATAAGGGTTATTTTGAATTTCTCAACCCCGAATGGGAAAGAACCCTGGGATATTCCCGCGAAGAACTCATGACTAAAAAGTACCTGAACCTGGTACATCCCGATGATGTGGAATCAACAATTAAAGCCGCTACCGAATTGTCATTCCAGAAAAAGGTCTATGGCTTTTCAAATCGCTACCTCTGTAAGGACGGCTCTTACCGCTGGCTCGAGTGGCATTCCTATCCCAAAGACAACCTGGTTTTTGCAACGGTACGCGACATTACCAAAAGAAAAGCAGTTGAAGAACAATTGGAGCAATTGCATACACTGCAGGCTGCCATATTCGACAATGCCGGGTATGCCATTATCCTCACAGACCAACAAGGCATCATTACCGGAGCCAACCGCGAAACTGAAAAAATGCTGGGATATGGGCCCGGCGAACTTACCGGACTTAGCGTAGTCACTACCCTGCACGATCAGGATGAACTGGTTCGTCAGGCCGTATTTCTCACAGAAAAGCTGAAGAAACCCGTCAGGCCAGGTTTTGAAGTTTTCATAGCCGAAGCTTATGAAGACCATCCGATGGAATACGAATGGACTTTTAAACGCAAGGATGAAACCCGGTTTCCTGTGCTATTAAAAGTTACTTCGTTAATCGACAGCAAAGCAGATCTGCGCGGATTCATGGGCATTGCAGCAGACCTTACCGGGAAGAAGAAGGACCTGGAAACCATCAGGCAACGGGAGCAGGTGATCGCCGATGAACGGAATATATTGCGGGCCTTAATTGACAATATCCCGGATATTGTTTATGTTAAGGATACCGAAAGCCGGTTTATGGCGGCGAACGTCACCTTAGCCAATATTCTCGGTCGCACACCTGAGAGCTTACTCGGGCTGACCGACCTGGACCTTTTCCCAAGAGAGCTATCCGATAATTTCTACAACGATGAAAAGAGCCTGTTTCAAACTGGCAATCCCATCATCAATAAAGAAGAAGTCATTTATGATTTGCAGGGCAATGCAATCATCTTCCAGACCACCAAGATGCCCTTGTGTGATTCCAAAAACAAGATTACCGGCCTGGTGGGAACCGGCCACATCATCACTGAACGTAAAAAAGCCGAAGAGGAAATCAAAAAGCTGAACAGGGAATTGGAACGCATGGTTGAAGAACGCACTGCCCGGTTACAACAGGTGAACACCGAATTGGAATCTTTTGCCTATAGTGTTTCACACGACCTGCGCTCTCCACTACGGCATGTTGCCGGATTCATGCAGATGATGTATGAAAATATTCCCAATCCCAACGAAAAAGTCAGGAACTATGCCGACAAAATAAACGCGGTGCTGAAACGCATGGCGGTGATGATTGATGATCTGCTGGCATTTTCAAGGCTTGGCCGGAAAGAGCTGAACGTTACCAAAGTCAACCTGAATGCAGTTATCCGCAGCATCATCGGAAACTTTACACATGAAGCACCCTCACATAATATCACATGGACTATCCACGAGTTGCCTGTGGTAAAGGGGGATCAGAATCTGCTGCATAATGCATTTGAGAATCTGATATCAAATGCAATCAAATACACATCGGGTAAAAGTGAGGCTAGAATTGAAATAGGAAGCAGGGAACTACCCGGGAATTACACGGAAATTTACATAAGCGACAATGGTATCGGGTTCTATATGGCCTATTACAACAAGCTTTTCGGTGTGTTTCAGCGGCTGCATACCAATCCGCAATATGAAGGAACAGGCATCGGACTGGCCAACGTAAAACAGATCATTCTCAAACACAAGGGGAGCGTTTGGGCCGAAGGCAAATTGAATGAAGGAGCCGTGTTTTATGTTGCCCTGCCTGTGGCTGATCAATCATCACCCTGAAAGTATAACATTGCTCATGTTCAAGGTTCAAATTATGCTTTAACTTTACTCATTCCAATTGTATCTGTTATGAACCAACTCATTGAATGCGTTCCCAATTTCAGCGAAGGACGCGATATGCAAATCGTCGGGCAAATCACCGGTGTGATTGAACAGGTAGATGGGGTGAGGTTGCTCGATGTGGATCCGGGAAAAGCAACCAACCGCACAGTCGTAACATTTGTAGGCCCGCCTGAAGCGGTTTGTGAAGCTGCCTTCCGGGCCGTTAAAAAGGCCTCGGAGCTCATCGATATGAGCAGGCACCAGGGCGCTCATCCCAGGTTCGGCGCCACCGATGTTTGTCCGTTAGTGCCTGTATCGGGCATTACCATGGAAGAGGTAGTACAATATGCCCGTTCACTGGGCCAAAGAATAGGAGAAGAATTGCATATACCTGTGTATTGCTATGAATTTGCCGCCTTTGAAGAAAAGCGGAGAAACCTGGCCAGTTGCCGGCAGGGTGAGTATGAGGGCCTGGCTATGAAAATGGAAAACCCGGGATGGAAACCCGATTTTGGTCCCGCCAAATGGAATAACCAGGTAGCCCGTAGTGGTGCAACAGCAGTTGGCGCAAGAAACTTCCTGATCGCTTATAATGTAAACCTGAACACCACTTCAACGCGCAGGGCAAATGCCATTGCGTACGACATCCGCGAAAAGGGAAGGATAAAAAGGGAAGGGAATCCCATTACCGGAAAGATCATCCGCGACGCATCGGGTGAGCCGGTGTACGAACCGGGATTGCTGAAAGCCGTTAAGGCCATCGGCTGGTATATTGAGGAATACGGTATTGCGCAGATTTCCATCAATCTCACCGACCTGTCGGTTACCCCAATGCACAAGGTTTTTGATACAGCCTGTGAAAGGGCAGCCGCCAGGGGATTGCGGGTAACGGGCTCGGAACTGGTTGGCATGGTACCGCTGAATGCCATGCTGGAGGCGGGGAGGTATTTTCTGCACAAACAAAACCGCTCTGCCGGAATTCCCGAGCGTGAGATCATCAAAATAGCCGTGAAATCACTCGGACTCGACGACCTGGCCCCGTTTGACCCGGAAAAAAAGATCATTGAATACATGCTTGCAAACAAGTCGGCTAAACGCCTTGTCGATTTGAGCGTGAAAGGCTTTGCCGAAGAAACGGCATCGGAATCTCCCGCTCCGGGGGGAGGATCGGTATCGGCCTGCCTGGGTGCCCTGGGTGCCTCGCTGGCTGCCATGGTGGCCAACCTGTCATCGCACAAAGCCGGGTGGGACAACCGCTGGAAGGAATTCTCGGATTATGCCGAAAGGGGTATGGCCATTCAAAAAGACCTGCTCAGCCTGGTAGACGAAGATACGCTGGCCTTTGGCAAAGTCATGGAAGCTTTGGGTATGCCGAAGACAACCGAAGCTGAAAAAGCTGCCCGTCACGATGCAATGCAACGCGCTACCCGGTATGCCACCGAAGTGCCGCTGAAGGTGATGAAACGGTCGTTCGACTCCTTTGAACTGATCAAAGCCATGGTTGAAAAGGGAATCCCAAGTTCACTGTCTGATGTAGCAGTAGGCGCACTGTGTGCACGCAGTGCGGTGATGGGAGCATTCCTGAATGTGAAAATCAATACCCCCGGATTAGAGGATAAAGCCTTTGTGCAGCAGGTATTAACTGAAGGACAGGAAACGGAACATAAAGCCATCCACGCTGAGCAGGAAATATTGAAAATAGTTGAAGAAAAAATGAAACGGTAATTATTGTTATGATTTCTTGCATAGATACCGCCTGTCATGATGCTTCACCCGTCATTGAGAACAAAGTGAAGCAATCTAAAAATACACTGTGATTACAATACCTTATACACCCCGATAATCACATAAGGTTCCTCGCCGGGTTTGAGCGCCGGCATTTTCAGCGTTCCGAGAAATATGGCATGGTTCAGGTAAGCGTAGGGACTGTTGTTCGGCGCTTCAAAGTCGAGCACCGATTTGGTGTATGGAGTGCCTTTTTCACCTGGTTTGGGCATATGTATGGTCACCTGGTTGATCACCTGTATGACAAAGCCGTCATGGGTTTTTAGCAGATACCGCGCATAGAGCTCCGTGTCGCCGTCGGGACGCACCAGTTGCCAGTCCTCGCCACCCGGCAATACCTCGCCTTTGATGTTAGGTCCTTCAAATGTGCCTCCGGTAATGGGAATGACACGGCGAACTCCGCGCTTGCTTTCACCTACCATGATCATGCTGCCGACTTTGACTTTGGCATCCCACATGAACTCGGTTTGGAAGTCACCGGGATTAACCGATTCGTTTTGCACGGGGGCGTTTGCAGTTTGGGCAATGGCAGTTTCTGCCTGGAAACCTATTATACATACAAGAGCTGCCAATAGAAAGCCGGAGGTGATGGATTTGTTCATAGTGTTTCTTTTTAAGTGTACCGGCAAAATAACACAATTCTGTCGCAAAAAGCCATTTTATTTAATACAACCTTCATTGGGTATGTTGTATGGGTAGTACATCGGTGGCATGCGTCCCATAGTTCGGCGCAAGCACAGCCCATAACTGTCTGGAAAATAAAATAGGGTTTATCCATGAATAAGCGTCATAGTATTAACCAATTCTTACACCATTATGAAAAAAGCAGGAATCCACCTTTATATATTTTTTTTTGCATTAGGTATTATTATTTCCTGCGAAAAAGAGAATGATGCAATTGAATACTATCCACATGCCAATCAGATGGATACCATAATACATGATAACATTCTTCGCACATTTAAATTACATGTGCCTGCTTCTTATTCTGAAAATACCAAAACTGCTCTTGTTATTGCATTGCATGGCTATACAGGTTCGGCAACGGATACTGAAAATGGAACCGGATATAGTCAAAAAGCCGATGCCGAGGGTTTTATAGTTGTTTATCCAAACGGATTACCCTATCCATGGACTGCAAGCAATCCGCAGGCATGGAATGCAGGAGGCCCATATGAGGAATGGACTCAGGGAACTGATGATGTAGGATTTATCGATCAAATGATAGAACTGATTTGTAAACACTATAACATCGACCGGAATCAGATTTATGTAACAGGTCATTCAAATGGTTCCTTTATGGCTTATCGTTTGGGATATGAATTGTCGGATAAAATTGCTGCTATTGCTGCACATTCAGGCCAGATGATTTATACGCCCACCGTGGCTCCGGGTAATAAAATTCCCATTTTGCACTTACATGCTATAAATGATGAGGTTGTTCCTTATTCTGGCGGTATATCAGGTCAAATCACCTATTCATCTGTTGACGATGTACTTCACCGCTGGGCTGCCTGGTATTCGTGCAGTCAACAACCCGACACCACATTTCAGAATGCTGATTATATGATAAAGGAGTGGGCATGTTCCGGGCAGTACAGAGATCAAATTGTATTTATTGAATGAGGGCGGGCATAACTGGTTTAATGCATCCAATTCATGCATCCAGGCCAATGATATAATTTGGGATTTTTTTCAAGCACACCCCAAAAACAATAATAGGTGATATATAACAATGAAAATAACCAACCCATAACATGTATACATCATGCGGTTTTGGCTTCGCCCCAAATCCTTTTGTCACTTTTGGCTACAGCGCCAAAAGTAACCAAAAACGCCGCCGCTGCTGATAAAAGGCTAAAAATCAATTCATGTGCTACACAAGAAAATAAACCCGGCCGCAGGAATCGGCCTCAAACATATTTTCTTACCTGAATTCGTAAAGCAGGCAGGCCTGCCGTGAATTGATTTTCTTAACGCCTTTTCTCAGAGGCGGATCATATTACTTCAAAGACGTTGCAGCATTACTCAATGTTAACGATAGACAACCAAGCGAGTTTAATAAAATTCATTTTACATGGAACAATGAGCAGAGTTCATTAAGTAGTACAGCCAACCCATAAGCACCGTGGGCAGGCCAGACAAAACGCAGAGGGTGTGCCGGGACTAGCCGGGGGTTCGTTTTGTCTTGACTTTTCTTGCTTCATTCTTTGTGTCAAAGAATGAAGTGGGGCTTCGGCGAAGCCCCGGACGCATGTCTAATATGTACGACCAATACAAAAACGCTTGGAAAAATTTTCCTTGTTAGAATATACTTTTTGTGCTGTTGCAAAAAGTGACAAATAATTGGTTGTGAAAATATTACTCCGTGGTATTATGAGACATTTGCCTCGCCAGTAGGCAGACCTGTCGAAGTGTGTCACACTGAGCCTGTCGAAGTGTGACTTGCTACAAATATCACACGGATACCCCGATTGTGATGAATTATAATCGTTTCAATTATTTCCTCGAAAACACCAGCGCCAAACCGGTTCCGATAAAAATACACCCGGTTACCCGATTAAAAGTCTTTTTAAACCAATACAAACTCTGCAGTTTATTGATTCTCATCCCAAAAAAAGCATAGAGCATATAGCATCCGAAATCTACCAGGGCAAGGGATGTGAAAATAACCGTATAATCAAATAACGTGGCTTGTCCGAACCTTATAAACTGCGGGAAGAGCGCTGTGAAAAACAAAATGCCTTTGGGATTTCCAATGGCTATTAACAGACCGTCAAGAAACAACCTGCCTTTATTTTTTGGTGATTTATTTGCCGAAAGGTCATCAGGTTGATCCGGTTTAACAGGCTCAAACAGGAGTTTCAGTCCGATAAAAATCAGATACAAAATGCCGGTCCATTTGATGATGTTGAACACAAAACCCGATGCCAGTAATATGGCGCCCAATCCCAGCACCGACAGCAAAGCCATAAGCAGATTACCGGTCAAATTGCCCAATCCGCTGTAGGTTGTTTTGAACATGCCGTGATTCACACCGTGACTGACCGCCAGCAGCATACTCGGCCCCGGCGTTATTGTGGCAACCAACATAATCAGAAAGTATGCCGTGAAACTGCTCAATGTCATTTGATCATAATTTTAATAAGGCAGAAGCATCAACAACACGATGGTCATAAAGCAACATGTTGCGGCCATCCGATGGTGGCTAAAGATATACCAAATACATGAATATGCAAATGGGTAAGGTAATTCCGATGAATTCACTGCATAAAAAACGCAGGCAACAAGCTTCATTTACTGAGCTTTTTGCCTGCGCTGAGAAGAAACAAATTGAACAGATGCAGATTACTGCAAACTGATTATTGTACTATACTTTTTAAAACAGAGCCAAAAATTACGTAACTCGTATTTCCGCCAATGGTGCCTTCGTTTTGTCCCCACAGAAACGGCCAATCGTCGTAATTTTCAAAGTGGTCAGGCTGCCTGAACAAGATACCCGGAGCCACATTGCCCGGAATAAACGAGAAATCAGCCCGGTTGTTACCGTAAAAAACCGCTTTCGGACGGGTAGCTCCTACTGTTGCCACCAACGAATAGTTGTGGTAAGGATGGCAGCCAAACAGGAAGTCGGAAGCTTTGAACGCATCACTGGCTTCGATAATATCGGGGAAGTATTTCCTGGCAAAGCAAACAGTGGTGCCAAAGTCCAGCAGTGCTCCGCCGCCTGCCCAGTTACCCAGGCCAATGGGCACTCCGTAGGGATTTTCTTTTTCAAGGTTGTCAATGTATGCCTTGTACTTGACTATATATGGGCGGAGTTTTTCTTTGTAGGATGCACCCAGGTGCGGTATGGCATCTAATGCCGTCAGCAAACCGAAATTAACGCTGCGGTCAAGTGCGGGCCATAAAAGCTCCTGGAATTTATCGATGTATTGTTGCTCACCGGTTGAAATATAGAGCTGCAAATTGGTGGCCACATCTGCCGATCTGCCGCCCCAGCGGGTGTTCATCTGTGGTTGTTTGGCAAGCAATTCGGTTGCTTCTTTTTGCAGTCTTTTCGACTGTTCCAGGGCTCTTGCCGAAAGATCGTCGTTATAACCCTTCAATGCCCGGCTTGCTGCGGCAAACATGGTTGCTGCCTGGAGATCAAGACCGGGATTACGGCTTGTAAATGCCCACATGTCATCCTTAACTCCGCTCGACTGGCCGTCGGGGGCTATTTCATATGGACCCAGGTTCGGATTGTAGGGAAGTCCGTCTGTTATGGAGGCTGCGTCACCCAGATGATGGTAATTATCGAGGACTGCGTTGGAGAGCGTTTGTGTCATATGACCAATAATTTCAGCCTGGGCTACCAGGTTCAGTGTTCCGTGCTCGATGAACTGCAATATGTCGGGTTTACCATCCGGACGATGCAAATCGACATAACGCTGTTGCTGATCAACAAAAGTTTGATCGCGCATGGGTTTGAAGTATTCCCAGGTTCTTACAAAGTTCTGCACCACGCTGATGTTGGATCCGGTTTCGATATCAAAATCTCCGGCATCGAAGTAACCGCCTACGTTCAATCCGGGAATCAATTCAAGCGCTTCATACTTGGTATCGGTTGTGGGCCCTTGGCGATGGAGGTCGAAATGATCCGTGTTCGGCGGAGCCTGAAGATAACCATCCTTGAAAGGTTCGCCATGCCATACCCGGTATGCCTCGTTTACCTTCATGTGATTCATGTGTATCGGAATCCAGACATCGCTGGTGGCGTCGGTAATCTTATCGTAAACGTTCTTTTCTATGATGAAGTTGTTTGTTTGAACGTCGCCATACTGAATGTAATAAATTCCGGGTGTGTTCACCGCAGAAAAGTCGAATTTTACATAGTGGTATTTAAAATAGTCGCCCCACGATACGGTTTTGCCGGTGAATACTTTGGCTGCTGTACCATCGTCTCCGATTTTGTATATCGATGCTTCTGCAAGCGGTTTGTCATTCCTGTCGAGTTCAATAACGGCGATTTTCTGTTGCGTAGGAATGTAGCCCACCTGCGAGAAGCCGATATTGGGTTCTCTTAGCCAGCCTTTTACGGCATTGGGCTCAACAGTCCATGTCAGCACCTTGCCTGTTTTTCCGGCAGGAAGTATGCTGCGAACAACAAACCAGCCGTTTTGTGCCAGCATACGGCCGTCAAAAAGCATCAGGTCGGCATCCTGCGAGGTGATTTTTACCAACCGCTCGGGTTCATCAGGAGCAAGAAGAAAGGTGCGACCGGTCTCAAGCGGAAGCGGATCGATGAATCTGTCGGTACCCCTGTCATCATAAGTTTTATATCCCTTGAATTGTTTTGGTTTTTCACT
>CAZLLD010000066.1:0-19020 GCA_964560225.1 uncultured Bacteroidales bacterium | reverse complement strand
AGCCAGGACTGCTGCCCCTGTTCCACTTTCTCCGGCACCAAGCACTACAATTCTTAGATCCATGTTTATCGGATTTTAAGGGTTACAATGGTAATAATGGCAAGTAGTATACCTATGATCCAGAACCGGGTGACAATTTTGGGTTCAGGATAATTCAGTTTCTGAAAATGATGGTGGAGCGGTGACATGCGGAGGATTCTGCGCCCTTCACCGAACCGCAACCGGGTGTATTTAAACCAGGATACCTGAACAATCACCGAGAGGCTTTCTGCCACAAACACACCGCAAAGAATAGGTATCAGGAGTTCTTTGCGTATCAGTATGGCAAAAACGGCAATGATGCCTCCGATGGCCAGGCTTCCGGTATCTCCCATGAATACCTGTGCAGGGTATGAGTTGTACCACAGAAAACCCACCAGGGCGCCAATGAATGCGGCTATATAAACAACCAGTTCGCCGGTGCTCGGAAGGTACATGATATTGAGGTAGTCAGACATGATGGCATTACCCGAAACATAAGCCAGCAGCCCCAGGGTGGTTCCGATAATTGCCGAGCTTCCCGCCGCCAGGCCGTCAAGCCCGTCGGTCAGGTTGGCCCCGTTGGAAACAAAGGTGATGATGAAAATAACAGCAAGAATGACCACTACCCAAGCCCATTGCTTTGCCTTATCGCCTAAAAACCAGATCAGCATGGCATAGTCGAATTCATTGTTCTTGAAGAACGGTACATTCACTTTGGTAGATTTTACCTCGCGGGTGACATAGGCGATAACCGATTTTTCTCCTTCGGCACCTTGCTCAATCCGTGTTATTGGTTTGCCTGTTTCGTCCAGTACTTTTTCACGGGCTACGATGTCATCGTTGACATGCAGTGTCAGGCCAACTACAATTCCTGCAATGATCTGGGCAAATACTTTGAATTTTCCCCGCAGTCCTTCCTTATTTTTCTTGAAAACTTTGATATAATCGTCAACAAACCCCACAAATCCCAGCCATACGGTGATAAACAGCATGAGCAATATGTAAATGTTGCCCAGGTTGGCAAAAAGCAGAACCGGGATGATGATGGAAATCAGGATGATTAATCCGCCCATGGTGGGTGTGCCTTTTTTCTGCATTTGTCCTTCAAGCCCCAGGTCGCGTATGCTTTCGCCGATTTGTGCCCGTTGCAGGATGCGGATTATTTTCTTGCCATAAATGGTGGAAATAGTCAGCGAAGTGATGATGGCCATGGCCGACCTGAAAGAGATGTAGTTGAACAAACCGGCACCTGGTATGTCAAGGCTTTCCAAATATTTAAACAAGTAGTACAGCATAGTCCTTTGGTTAGGATTTATCGTTACTTAATCCGAACAGCAATTTCACTTCTTCCATATCGCTGAAATGATGCCTGACACCCTTGATTTCCTGGTAGGTTTCATGTCCTTTGCCGGCAATGAGAATGATATCCCCTTTGCCCGCCATCAGACAGGCAGTTTTAATGGCCTCACGGCGGTCGGGTTGTATCATGGTCTTTTCAAGCAGCTTCTTGTCGAGACCGGCCTTCATGTCGTTCAGAATATCCAGCGGGTCTTCATTTCGCGGGTTATCGGCTGTAAGGATTACGCGGTCGCTCATCTCGGCAGCCACCCGGGCCATTACCGGACGCTTTGTTTTGTCACGGTTTCCGCCGGCTCCCACTACCGTAATAACCTGCTCACTGCCTTTGCGGATCTGTGTGATCGTTTTCAACACATTCACAATGGCATCGGGTGTGTGAGCGTAATCAACGACTGCTGTGACACCCTGTGCCGACTGTACATATTGAAAACGTCCCTCCACGGTGTCCATCAGGCTGATCAACCGGAGCACCTCATCCTTGTCCTGGCCAAGCAAACGGGCACATGAGTACACGGCAAGCAGGTTATAGGCATTGAATTCCCCTATAAACCGGGTCCATATTTCTGAATTGTCCATGTTGAGCAGCATGCCGTTCAGATGGCTTTCAATTATTTTCGCCTTGAAATCAGCCATTGACCTGATGCCGTAATAGCTAACGGCCGACCGGGTGTTTTGCACCATGATCCTGCCGTTCCGGTCGTCGGTGTTGATCAGTGAGAAGCTGCCTTCGGGCAGGTTGTCGAAAAACAGTTTTTTGGCTTTCAGATATTCTTCAAAGGTTTTGTGATAGTCGAGGTGGTCGTGGGTGATGTTCGAAAAAATACCCCCGGCAAATGACAACCCGGCTACTCTTTGCTGAACCAGGGCATGTGAGCTTACTTCCATAAACACATAGCAACATCCTGCTTCAACCATATCATACATAATCCGGTTGAGTTGCACGGGATCGGGTGTTGTATGCGTAGCTTCAACCGCCTGGTCTACTATGAAATTGCGGATGGTGGTGAAACAGCCCGATTTGTATCCGAGTGAAGTGAACAACCGGTAAAGCAGCGTCACGGTGGTGGTCTTCCCGTTAGTGCCGGTGATTCCTACCAGCTTAAGCTTCCGCGAGGGATGGCCATAGAAGGCAGATGCCAGAATGGCCAACGCATATGCAGCGTCTTTAACCACTATATAGGTAACGCCGGGTGAAGTTGCAGCAGGCATGTGCTCGCAAACGATTGCCGGAGCACCCGACTGAATGGCCGATTCAATGAATTCATGGCCGTCTGATTGTGTTCCTTTTACGGCAATAAAAAGGGTTCCTGCCGCAACCTTCCGCGAGTCAAAACCAATACCCGAAAGCTGGATGTCTACAGGTCCCTGAGTGTGCAGAACCTGAATGTCTTTTAGTATGTCCGACAGATTAACTTTCATGGTATTATATTCTTGTCATTTCAAGCGTTATCTGGTCTCCTTTTCTTGCCCTGCTTCCGGGCGGTATGGATTGATGGCGTACACTGCCTCTTCCCAGAAGTCTTACCCGGAGACCTGCGTTTTCAAGCAGGTAAATCGCATCTTTGGCGCCCATGGAGACCACATTGGGAACAAGTCCTTCTCTTACATTCCGGTTGTTGAAAACAATGCTTTCGGTTTTCTTTTCGGTTGACACCCAGTCAGCGCGTACTTGGCTGTTTTCCATTGGCACGTCAAGTTCTTTCAGAACATACCTGAGTTGTTCGCGGTTGCCGGTTTTGGTATAGGGGAGATCGGGTTCTGCGTCCTTGTCTTGTGCAATTACCGGGTGCATGTCGATCGAAGTAGCGTATACCTTCCGTGCAATTTCAAGGAATACGGGACCGGCCACCATATTGCCGTAATACACGTTTTTTGATGGCGAATTCACCACAACAATGCAAGAATACATGGGCTTGTCGGCAGGGAAGTATCCGGCGAATGATGCCTGGTAGCTAACTTCAGATGATGATTTATAGCCGTATTTTTTATTGTATATCTGGTTGGTGCCTGTTTTTCCGGCAATTCGGATCTGCGAATTCTGAAGGTTTTTTGCAGTGCCTGATTCCACTACACCTTCAAGCATTCTCTTAACCTTGTGCAGAGTTGACCGGGAACAGATTGACGATTGAAGAACCTGGGTATCAAATTTCCGGATCAGCTTGCCGTGATAGCGGATTTCTTTAACAAACTGCGGCTTCACCATCTTGCCGTTATTGGCAATGGCGTTGTAAAAGGTAAGTGTCTGCAGGGGTGTGATTCTGATTTCATATCCGTGAGCTATCATGGCCAGTGATATGCCCGACCAGTATTTGTCACCGGGGTAGCGGATCAGCGGGTTGCCTTCACCCTTTATTTCAACTCCCAGCTTTTCATTCAGTTTCATGGCATAGAGCCTGTCGATAAACTCTTCAGGTTTTCCCTTATAGGCACCGGTAATGATCTTGGCCATGCCAACATTGGAAGATTTTTCAAACACCTCTTCGACGGTTATTTTTCCATAACCTCCGTGTTCGTGATAGTCGTCGCGGATGATTTTGTCGTAATATTTAAAGGTGCCGTTGCCGGTGTCAATGGTGTCTTCGAGGTCAACCACGCCATCCTCAAGCGCGGCAATCAGCACAGGAAGCTTAAAGGTGGAACCCGGCTCGGTGGATTCACCGATGGCATAATTTTGTATTTCATGATAAAAGCCCTGTTCATCCCTGCCCAGGTTAACCATGGCCTTCACGTTGCCGGTTTTCACTTCCATCAAAATGGCAGTTCCATATTGTGCGCCCTGGGTAACCAGTTGGTGCAACAAAGCTTTGTGTGCCACATCCTGCAGGTTGACATCCAGCGTGGTGATCACGTCATGACCATCTTTGGGCTCTATTTCGTTCCACTCGTTCATGGGCATCCACACGTCACCTGAAAGGCGCTGCATCAGGCGAACTCCCTGAACGCCCGCAAGCTGGTCGTTATAAGCTCCTTCAATTCCTACCACGTTCCCGTTGATGTCTTTTGATGTGTATCCAACCAGGCGGCCTGCCAGTCCCTGATGCGGCCTGACCCGCCGGCTTTCCTGCATATAAACCAGTCCGCCCTTGTACCTGCCCAGGCGGAATATCGGAAAGGTTTTCAATTTCTTCAGCTGGATATAGTTCACGCCGCTTTTCACCAGGTGGTATCTTTTGCCCTGTCTGCGGGCTTCAATCAGGCTGTGCTTGTAGGCTTCCTTTGATTTGTCGCCGAAAAGCCGCGAAAGGCCAAGGGCAAGAGAGTCAACACCCCGGTAAAAGGTGCGGTCGGACAGGTTTTCACATTTTGCATCAAAGCGCACTTCGTAGTAAGGAACCGAACTGGCAAGCAGTCTTCCGTCGGCTGCATAAATGCTTCCCCTGTCGGCGGGTATGTTCATGGTTTTCAGTACGTAGTCGCCGGCCTTTGACATCCATTTTTCCTTCTCAAAAACCTGCAGGTAGATGATCCGCCCGGTGATTACCAGTCCAATCAGCAAAAAGGCCATGTAAACCACTGCTACCCGCCACAATATGTCCCTTTTAACTGACATGCTCATCTATCTTCTGAGTTTTTTTGGTGGATCTACTGATTCTTTGAGGCCGAGACCTTTTGATTCAACCAGGGCTGCAACTTCCGAAGGCCGGCTGATATTCATCAGCTCGGAGGTGATGGTAATTTGTTCCGAACGCAGGTTGCCCACCTCAATTTTCAGGTCGCTGATTTGCCTGACCATGCGTTCGGCATGAAAACGGTTGCCGATGTAAATGACTCCCAGGAATGTGAGAAAAAGCAGATATGGCAACTGTTTGAGCACATTTTCGCGGATCAGGAAAGTGCCGTCGATGAGTTCTTTTACGCTGACTTTGTTACCGTTTTTGGACGATTCGGCAGTTGCATTCTTGTTCTTTCCCGATTCCGGCTTCACCCTTTCGGACCTGGAGGATTTCGCTTCAGGATTGGGGATGCCGGATCCGTTGGAATGTCTCCCGGTATCTTTTGCAATCTCTTCAAAATCAATATGTCGGTTTTCCTGATACATCTTATTTTTTCTCTGCAATCCGCAACCGGGCACTGCGTGCCCTGGGATTATTCCTTATTTCTTCTTCACTCGCCGAAATGGGTTTGCGCGAAATGATGCGGAAGGGCTCATAGCTGTTTCCGTACAGGTCTTTCTCCGGCTGTTTGCGTGTATTTCCCCATCTCATATAATTCTTTACCAGCCTGTCTTCGAGTGAATGGTAGCTGATGATTACCAGACGGCCTCCCGAATTCAGCATTCCCGATGCAGCTGCCAGCATTTCTTCCAGGCTTTCCAGTTCCTGGTTTACCTCAATGCGTATGGCCTGGAAAACTTTCGACAAATACTGGTTCTCAGTATGCCTTGGTATCTGTGATTCAATGCTTGATATCAGCTGCCTGGTTGTGGTGATCCGCTGTTTCCGGCGCTCCTGTATGATTGCTGAAGTCAGTCGATGTGCATGCTGCAGCTCTCCATAGTCGCGGAAAATTCCGGTCAGTTTCTCGGAATCATATTCGTTGATAACGGTTTCAGCTGTCAGACCTGCTTTCCTGTTCATTCTCATATCCAGTGCTGCATCGGTGCGATAGGTGAAACCTCTTTCCGGTGTGTCGAAGTGGTGTGATGAAACTCCCAGATCAGCAAGCAGTCCGTCAATGGCTTTGACTCCATAATACCTCAGGTAATTGTTCAGGTACCTGAAATTTCCCTGTATGAAAAAGAACCTGTTATCATCGGGCAGGTTGGCAGCAGCAGCTTCGTCCTGATCAAAGGCATACAATTTGCCTGATCCTAAATTTTTAAGAATTTCAACGGAATGACCTCCACCGCCGAAGGTTGCATCTACATAGGTTCCCCCTTCGGTGATGCTGAGTCCTTCAACACTCTCCCTAAGGAGTACCGGTATATGGTATCCGCTCATTCACCCCTGCTGTTTTTGAGAGTACCCGCATCCTGGTGCACGTTGCCCATGATCTTTTCTGCAAGGAATGCTATATCTTCACCGCCGCCCTCAATCTTGTCATAATCGGCTTTGGCCCATATTTCAATGACGCCAAGATTACCGGCCATAACAATTTCACGATCCGCACTGATTTCATCCAGCAATCTTTTGGGGAGCAGCAGCCGGTTGTTGGCATCAAGTACTACCTCAGCCGTGCCCTTAAAAAAGCCCCGGAGAAATTGCTTGTGCTCCCGGTTATATGGATTGGTATTCTGCCGGAGGATTTGGTTTTGCTGTTCCCATTCTACCATCGGGTATAAAACCAGGCATGGATCAAAAATGTCCTTTTTCAGCACAAATTTCTCCTGCATGCATGAGGCCATCTGCTTGATAAATGCAGCCGGCAGGAGCACACGGCCCTTGTCGTCGAGCTTGCAGGTGAAATCACCCGTGAATGTTATCTGAACTGGTTTTTCCATTTGGAAGGTAAAAATAATACTTTTATTCCCACTTTGTTCCACAAATACCCATTTTTTCCCACTATTGTTAATAACTTTTTCTTCAACAGGTTTATTGCATGCCAAAACACAGTAATTTCAAGGAAATCAAAAGACGGGACCGATTCATGGCAAAAAACAGGAAATTAACCGGTTATGATTAATTTTACAGCCAGCAATGAATTTGTCTGAACTCTATTTCGGGTGTTATGGAGGATTATGAAAAACTGATAAAACCCAAACTGGTAAACATCAGACAGGTGTTTTCCGATAAAAATCCCCGATTGGCCTCATTGTTGCCGGGTTTTGTATACAGATACCTGGAGCGCATTGTACACCAGCAGGAAATAAATGACATCCTGACGCGTCACGGCGATAAGTACGGCCTTGAATTTGCCCGTGCTGCGATTGATGATTTCGGGGTCACCATTGCGGTTCACGGAACAGAGCATCTTGTTCCCGGACAACGTTATATTTTTGCCTCGAACCATCCGCTGGGCGGTTTTGACGGCATTGTACTCATGGAGGTGATCAGCAGGTATTACAGCCATTTCAGGGTGCTGGCCAATGACATCCTGATGAATATTGTCAATCTGGCACCGGTGTTTTTACCCATTAATAAACATGGCAAGCAGGCAACAGAATCAGCTAAAAACCTGCATGAGGCATATTTGTCAGATATGCAGATAATTACATTTCCAGCCGGACTGGTTTCGCGATATATTAATAAACAGGTGATGGACCTGGAATGGAAGAAAAACTTCATTACCAAGGCCATTACCTATAAACGCGATGTGGTACCGGTACATTTCACAGGCAGGAATTCAAAATTTTTTTACAGGATCTATAAATTGCGGAAACTGCTGGGTATCAAGGCCAACATCGAGATGTTCTACTTGGTAGACGAGACTTTCAGACACCGTGGAGAACACATTACCATAACTTTTGGCACTCCCATATCGTATACAACATTCGATAATTCCAAAACCCCTGTCCAGTGGGCAAAGTGGGTTAAACAGCAGGTGTACTTGCTGGCTGGAATTACGGATGTGCCATTATAGAGTGTATTCTTATGGTATAGTAATTGTCAGGTATAATTCTAATTTTTATTTAATAACTTTAGTAATTATAATCAACTAACCTAAATCAATAATCATGAGAACGAGAAACACTTTATTCGCAATTGTAGTAATTGCTTCATTGCTAATGGCAGGTTGTGCTTCCATGACCAAAACGCAGAAGGGCGCTGCTGTTGGTACCGCAACCGGAGCAGCCGCTGGTGCTATTGTTGGTAAAGCAGCCGGTAATACGGCTCTTGGCGCAATAATCGGGGCAACCGTTGGTGGCGTTACCGGGGCAGTAATCGGCAAGCAAATGGACAAGCAAGCCGAAGAGCTTAAGAACGAAGTACCCGATGCCAACGTGGAACGCGTGGGTGAAGGTATCGTGGTTGAACTCAGCGATAAGGTTTTGTTTGAATTCGGTAAATCTGATCTTACTGCCGCCTCAAGACAAAGTCTCGACAAAATCATCGTGGTATTCAACAAGTACCCCGATACCAACGTGGAAATTCAGGGTCACACCGACAGCAAGGGCAGCAACGAATATAACATGACGCTTTCAGTGAAGCGTGCTACTACGGTGGTTGACTACCTGAAAACTAAAGGTATTGCTACTGAAAGGCTGACTGTAAAAGGTTTTGGCGAGGAAGTGCCCAAGTACGACAACGAAACCGAAGAAGGCCGCGCCCAGAACCGCCGCGTGGAATTCCTGATCACCGCCAACGAAAAAATGAAGGCCGAGGCTGAAAAACAAGCCGGCAATTAATTTGTTATCTGATTAATAACTATAAAATCGTATGACTATGAAAAAAAGAATGTTTGTTTTGTTTGCTGCAGTATTGATGAGTGCTGCTGCTTTTTCTCAGGGTTTTGGCGTACGCGCCGGGTTTAACATGGTGAATATTAATGGTGAAGTAGGTGGGGAAGATCTGGAAACTGCACTTAAGCCGTCTTTTAATGCTGGTTTGTTCTATGAAATCAATGTGGCTTCTGATTTTTATTTTCAACCCAATCTGCTGTTCAGTATGAAAGGTGCACAGGATGAAGATGATAGTAAACTTAAATACAATGTAGGTTATATTGAGCTCCCGTTGCATTTTCTCTACAAACCTCAACTTGGATCAGGAAGTATCATTGTTGGTTTTGGCCCATATTTAGCCTATGGTGTTACTGGAAAAATAAAGTATGAAGATGAGGACATGGACATAAAATTCAAAAATGATTTGGGTGAAGAAGATGCCATAGAGCTCATGGAAGGAGAAGCTTTCTTTTTGAAACCATTTGATGCTGGCGCAGATGTGTTTTTTGGATATGAGTTTCCTTTCAAACTTTCCGTTCAATTTAATGCCCAGCTTGGTTTGCTGAATCTATTTCCCAAGGTTGATGGTGAAGAACTTGATGATACAAGTATAAAGAATATTAATTTTGGCCTTTCTTTGGGATACCGGTTTTAATCAGCATTCCCAAATTGAGAATAAACAAAAAACCCCGCCACCGGCGGGGTTTTTTTATGATACTTGTTGTTAAGCATTATTTAAACGACAACAGGTGGATGTCAAAAATCATCACGCTGTTGGGCTCAATGCTGGCCGGACTGTTCTCACCATAGGCCAGGTTGGCCGGAATATATACCATGTAATTGGCGCCGGCTTTCATCAGTTTCAGTGCTTCTGTCCATCCCGGGATCACATCGCCCACGCCGAATTCGGCAGGCTCTCCGCGTTCAACGGAACTGTCAAACACCTTTCCGTCAATAAAAGTACCTGTATAATGAACGGTAACCATGCTGGTGTCAACCGGTGAAGGACCTTCACCTTCCTTGATTACCTTATACTGCAGCCCGCTGGGCAAGGTAATCACACCTTCTTTTTTCGCATTTTCAGCCAAAAATTGCTGTCCTTTCACCAGGTTATCCGAAGCTTTTTTTGCCACCAGTTTCATCAGGTAGGTGTTCATGATCATGTTGGCCTGTTCGGGCGAAATGGCCTGGGGAGTTCCGTAAACCATATCCTTGATTCCCTGCAGGAAAACCTGGTCGTTGATTTCCGTGATTCCGGCTTTCTGAATGCTGGTGCCCATCAACAGCCCCATGCTGTATGATACAGAATCCTGCTCGTTTTTCAGCGAGCCGCCCTGGCTGAATGCAGGCATGCACATGACGCCTATAAAAATAATTCCGAGTAATTGTTTCATTTTATTTGTCGTTTAAATACTGATTATGACTTTGTCTTTTCAAAGACAACGCCAAAAGTACTATTTAATAGTGGAATATATGCAACCGGGGATTTTTTAATTGATTATGATGGTAATTACCATTGGGAGCTTCGCCCCAGTTCGGCTTAGGCTGTGCCCATAGCCGTCAAGCTAAGGATGTATATTGTTGATATTCTTTCATTTGCATATGGCGGCATCAATATCATAGCGGTTAACGCTGAACATAGCGATATCCCCCGCTGGCGGGGGTCAGGGGGTGGACTTGCATGAATTCATTTTGTTTTTCGTGTTTACATTATATCCTTAAAATTCTTGAATACTAAGTATTGGATGCACTCTATAATCCTCCCCCAGCCCCCTCCAAAGGGGGATAGCGCATTTGCTAAACTCAGCTCAATTATAAGATGTGGGTGCCTATTTCTATAGGAAAATTCCTTAGCTTGACGGCTATGGGCTGTGCCTAAGTCGTATCTATGTCTACAGGCTTTGCCTGTTTAAAATACCGTATTAGCTTTACTTTGTTCATTGCCTGTCTGGCAGCCTGCCTGCTTACGAATTCTCATAAGAAAATATGTTTGAGGCCGACTCCTGCGGCCGAGTTTATTTTCTTGAGTAGCACCTGAATTGATTTTTAGCCTTTTATCAGCAGCGGCGGCTCTTCCTGCCTGCCGGCAGGTTGGTCACTTTTTACTCCCTTCGCTCGTGAGATCGCTTCGCTTAGTTCAGCTGTAGGGAAAAGTGACACAGAAAGGATTTGGGAAAAGTAGACACTTAATTTTATATTCCACCTATTTTCCTTATATTTAAACTAATTGGTGTAGCGATCAGCAAATACTAACCATAACCCTGAACTCATTATGAAAACAATTTTTGCTTTTTTTGTTGTTTCTCTTTTTTCGACTTCCTTGTTGTTTGGTCAGAAGCCTGTGTTAATCTACAACGGCACTCTAGAACTCACCGGCAGCACATACCCCGGTATTATTGCAACCATACCTGAAGCAACATATGAAGTTGTTCAGAAGAACTGGATCAAGACCATTGAATCGGGAACCAGGTCGAAAGCAGTGTATGACAATGGCAGATGGACTCTGTTCGGTGCCAATATTTCCTCCGTTTCGCCGACGCCCATGAATGTATACAGCAAGCTTGAAAATCAGGATTCCCTGGTGCGGCTCGTTGTAGCCATGGAATTGAAAAAGGACGATTTCATACAAACGGGAATACATGAATCCGAACTGGCCAGTGCCCGGGAGTTTGTGAAGCAGTTTGCCAAGGAGCAGTATCTGGATTTGGCCGATGGTCAGCTCAAAGCCGAAGAGAAGAAACTTAAGGAGGTGGAAAAGGAATTCTCTTTTTACAAAAAGCAACAGGCAAAGCTTGAAAAAGCAGCACGTTCAGCAGAGAAAACCATAAAAAGTGAGCAGGAAAAGCTGGTAACCTACAATACCGAATTGAATAACATAAGCGTTGAGCTTGCGTCACAAACAATGCAGTTAAACGAGCTGGCAGAAGGCCCGGCCAAAGAAGAGCGTGAAAACTACCTGAAAAGCCTGGAGAAAAGGAAAAATACAATCACCAAAGGAATCGCCTCTTCCCAAAAGAAGATTGACAAAGCCAACAATACCATAAGTGATTCCAGTGCACGCATACCAGGCAAAGAAACCCGGCAGGATGAGGCCAAAAGCAAAATTTCAGCACAGGAAGCTGTGGTAAATCAATACAGAGAAAAGATCAAAAAGATAGAACAATTTTGATTGGATTGGTCACATACAATACAGCCGCTTAATAATCGTGATGAAATTAAACGGCTGTGCAGTTTGTTTTGGTTTCAAATTTTTGCCTGCGATAACAGGAGGGATTAGCGTAACAACCGGGAGGTTTCATCCTGCAGGAGCACCCAGAGTGAGTATACACCCACTATGGTCCCAATTGGGAAAATGAAACAACCAATTGCGGCCATGATCATCACCAGCACACGAGCCCAGCGTTGCATGTTGAGAAGTCCTATTCCTCCCACCAGTCCCAGAATTGAACCCAGAACAAGTATGGAAGGCAGGAAAGTTCCGAGGAATTTCAATACAGTACCTTCTATGCCCACTTCAGGCACAAAAGATCCTGCAAATGAGAATATGAAGAACATAATCGTAGCACCGATGATTCCCATGGCACTGAATCCGATTTGCAATGCTGCCACCAGGGTAACATGCTTTTTCATGGTTGATTCTTCCATAATTGTAATTTTTCCAGGAAAGTTAATAAAATTTAACAAACCGGGTTTATGTCTATACAATAAAACGGTTCGTATATTTGTGGCCGATTAGAATTATTCTTTGTCTAATTTTGATGCTTCTCCACAGTTAATTGAACTTTTGTATTCAAATTCTGTTGGTTGTGAAACAGGTTGGGCAGGGTTCTTAAATATCTTAAACGATGAAAAAAAGCAAGTTTCGTTACATTATTATCGTATTAATTGTTGTTTTAATTGCAGTAATGGTTTTCTATCCGAAGATCAAACCCTTGTTCAATAAGGGCGCCAATTCGGGTTCTCCGGCAGGTATGCGTATGCGCGGCAGCGGTCCCCAATCTCTGATGGTCAGCGGCTACCTGATTGCCCCTGTTCAGATGAACGAAATGAAAAACAGCTCGGGGACCATTCTGCCTGATGAGGAGGTCGATCTGTCATTTGAAACATCAGGTAAAATTGTAGCTATATATTTTAACGAAGGAACACGGGTTAAGAAAGGCGATTTGCTGGCCAAGATGAATGACCGCCCATTGCAGGCCCAGTTGCTAAAATTGCAGGCGCAGAAAAAACTCTCGGAGGAAAAGGAATTCAGGCAGCGCAGCTTGTTGGAAAAAGACGCCATCAGCCGCGAAAGCTATGACCAGGTAGCCACTGAATTGCAATCGATAGAAGCCGATATATTGCTGGTTCAGGCCAGGATAGCAGAAACCGAACTGAGGGCGCCGTTTGACGGCATTATCGGGTTGCGCCTGTTGAGCGAGGGTAGCTATGCCACACCGGCCACCAAAATTGTCAGGCTGGTTAAAACGAGTCCGCTGAAAATCGAATTTTCCATTCCCGAGCGCTATGCCAGTGAGGTGAAACCGGGTTTCCCTATTGAATTTACCATTGACGGGAACAACAATATTTTTAAGGCTGCGGTTTATGCAGTTGATCCCAAGATCAACATTGATACTCGTACCATTGGGGTCAGGGCATTGTACCCGAATACACGCGAGGAGCTCCGGCCGGGCCGTTTTGCAAGCATCAGCATGAGGCTTTCAAAAATTGAAAATACCATTGCCATTCCTACCGAGGCACTTATACCTGAAATGGAAGGGGAAAAGGTTTTTATATACCGCTCAGGAAAAGCTTCAACGGTTAAAGTAGAAACAGGATTACGTACCGAAGCGCTTATCCAGATTAAGGCAGGCCTTGCTTTCGGGGATACGTTGCTTACTTCGGGTATCCTTCAGTTGCGGGAAGGTTTGCCGGTGAAGTTGGATACAGTGGTGGTGAATAATAAATAGTATAAGGGCATGAGTTTATCTTCAACGAGTATCAAGCGACCGGTACTGACCACCGTGTTTTCGCTGGTGATCATCCTGTTTGGGTTTATCGGGCTTACCTATCTGGGCGTGCGCGAGTTTCCCAGTGTTGACCCGGCCATTATTACAGTAAGAACTTCCTATCCGGGTGCCAACTCTGATGTGATTGAAACGCAAATCACAGAACCGCTGGAACAAAGCATTAACGGCATCCCCGGCATCCGCACATTGACCAGCGTGAGTCGTCAGGGTGGCAGTAACATTACTGTGGAATTCGAACTCAGCGTAGACCTGGAGACTGCTGCCAACGATGTGCGCGACAAAGTATCGCAGGCACAGCGAATGCTCCCCAGGGACGTGGATCCTCCGGTTGTGTCCAAGGCCGATGCTGACGCTACTCCCATTATGATGCTGGCGGTAAAAAGCACGAAGCGTTCGTTGCTCGAACTCTCGGAAATTGCCGACCTCACCTTTAAGGAGCAGTTGCAAACCATACCCGGTGTCAGCTCAGTAATGATATGGGGTGAGAAGCGATATGCCATGCGCCTGTGGCTTGACCCGGCCAAGCTGGCAGGTTACGGTATGACACCCCTCGATGTCCGCAATGCCATCAGCAGGGAGAACGTGGAGTTGCCATCCGGCAGTGTTGAAGGGAATACCACTGAACTTACCATACGCACACTGGGATTGCTTACCACTCCTGCGGAGTTTAACAACATCATCATCAAACAATCGGGCGACCAGGTTGTCAGGATCAGTGATGTGGGCAGGGCCGAGCTGGGACCCGAAGACATTCGCGGAATTCTTAAAATGAACGGGGTGCCCATGGTGGCAACCGTTATTGTTCCCCAACCGGGTGCCAATCACATCGACATTGCCGACGAAGTATACAGGCGTTTGGCATTTATGAAAAAGGACCTGCCCGATGATATTGAGGTCCAGGTAGGGTTTGACAATACACAGTACATTCGTTCCTCCATCAAGGAAGTGGTGGATACCATATTGATTGCATTCGGACTTGTTGTGATCATCATCTTCTTTTTCCTGCGCGACTGGAGAACCACACTTATTCCTATCATTGTCATCCCTGTATCGCTCATAGGTGCCTTTTTTATCATGTACCTGGCCGGGTTTACCATCAACGTGCTGACCCTGCTGGCCATTGTGCTGGCCATTGGGATTGTGGTTGACGACGCCATTGTAATGATGGAAAACATATACGTGAAAATTGAAGGTGGCATGGAACCTCTTGAGGCGGGACTCAAAGGCTCTAACGAGATCTTCTTCGCCATCATTGCCACTACCATCACACTGATAGCCGTTTTCTTTCCCATAGTATTTCTTGAAGGGATGACCGGCAGGCTCTTCCGGGAATTCAGTATTGTGTTGGCCGGAGCTGTTGCCATTTCAGCTTTTGTGGCACTTACACTCACGCCCATGCTGTCAACCAAGATGCTCAAGCCTCACAGCAAACATACCTGGATATTCAGGGTCACTGAAAACTTCTTTCTGAAATTGAACGAGGGTTATATGAGCTCACTGGATAACTTTTTGAAAAAGAAATATGTTGCAAGAATTATTATCATTGCGGCAGTTGTCCTTATTGTTATTCTCTGGAAAAGCATTCCTGCTGAAATGGCCCCGCTGGAAGACCGCTCCCAGATCAATATCAATACCACGATGCCCGAAGGATCGACCTATGAATATACGCTGGATTACGCAGAAGACATCGATAAAATGGTTCAGCGTACCGTTCCTGAAGCCAATTTTGTGCAAACCATGGTTCGCAGTGGATCCGGATCTGTTCGTATTGTGCTTGACGATCCCGATGAAAGAGAAAGGTCTCAGCAGGAAATAGCCGATCAGCTTACCGCCCAGGTCCGGAATAAAACCAAGGCCAGGGCCAATGTGATGCAGACGTCAACTTTCGGAGGCCGTCGCATGGGTATGCCGGTGCAATATGTGATACAGGCCCAGACTATTGAAAAATTGCGTGAAGTACTGCCGGCATTCATGGTTGAGGTGAACAGCAATCCCACTTTTGTAATGGCCGACGTGAACCTCAAGTTTACCAAACCCGAGTTACAGATCAACATCAACCGTGATAAAGCAAACCTGCTGGGCGTGTCAACCCAGAATATCGGACAAACACTGCAGTTAGCGCTCAGCGGACAGCGTTTCGGCTACTTCTTCATGAACGGCAAGCAGTACCAGATACTCGGCGAAATGGCACGGGAAGACCGGAATACGCCCATGAATCTGCAATCGCTCTACGTACGCAGCAACAGCGGTGAAATGATCCAGTTCGACAACCTGGTTAACCTGAATGAAAGTACGGCGCCGCCTCAGCTATATCGCTACAACCGCTTTGTGGCTGCCACTGTATCAGCCGGATTGGCCAAGGGTAAAACAATCAGCGAGGGTATTGAAGAAATGGACAAGATTGCCGATAAGGTGCTGGATGATACATTTCGCACTGCACTGGCAGGTGATTCCAAAGATTTTAAGGAGAGTTCATCAAGCCTTATGTTTGCCTTCGGACTGGCACTCGTTCTCATCTTCCTGGTTCTGGCAGCCCAGTTCGAAAGTTTTAAGGATCCCATCATCGTGATGATGACCGTTCCCCTTGCCCTTACCGGAGCGCTGATCTTCATGTGGTATTTCAACATTACCATGAACATCTTTAGTCAGATTGGGATCATCATGCTGATCGGACTGGTTTCCAAGAATGGCATTCTCATTGTGGAATTTGCCAACCAGCGTAAGGAAGCCGGCATGACAAAGGGCGATGCCATACGATATGCTGCTGCAGCGCGGTTCAGGCCCATTTTAATGACCAGTCTGGCTACCATCTTCGGCATTTTGCCTCTGGCGATCGGATTGGGTGATGGAGCCCAGAGCCGTGTATCCATGGGGGTTGCCGTGGTAGGGGGTATGACATTATCCACATTCCTGACCCTTTATGTAGTTCCGGCTATTTACCAGTTGATATCTTCAGAAACGAACAAGGACAATGATGATAAGTAAGAAGTTTTTCCTGCTGACATGGATCTCTGTTACAGGTTTTGTTGTATGCGCACAGGAAGTATATGATCTGAATCGTTGCATTACCACGGGTCTTGAGAATAATTTCTCGATACGGATTGCCCGAAGCAATGCAGAAATTGCTGCCAATAACCGGACCCCCGGAAACGCAGGCTTTCTGCCTTCTGTGGACCTGAACGGCCGTTACGGCGGAACCGTGAACAATACCTCACAAACCTTTTTATCAGGCAGAGATACCACAATCACTGGTGTGCATAATACCACTTCAACTGCCAGTGTTACCCTGGGTTGGGATGTTTTCAGGGGATTCAGCGCCCAGACAACCTGGAAGAAACTGAATGAGCTGAAACTTGCCGGTGAACTCAACACCCAGATGGCTGTTGAGGACTTTGTTGCCGATATGGCATCGGAATATAATTATTACATTCAACAATTGCAGCTGTACCACAACCTCGCCTATGCCGTATCACTTTCCCGCGAGCGGGTGCGTATAGATGAGGAACGATACCTGCTGGGCGCTGCCTCGAAGCTTCAGTTGTTGCAGTCACAGGTTTACCTGAACTCCGACAGTTCGCGCTATGCCAAGCAACTTGAAGTATTGCGCGCTTCCCAGATCCGCATCAACAAATTAATGGCTTCGGGTGACCTGGGCCGGCATATTATACTGAAAGACTCATCTATTCGAATTCATACCGCCCTGGTTTATGATTCACTTCATGCTTCCACCCTGCAGGATAATACCAGCTTGCTCATTGCCCGGAAGAACCAGACGGTTTCGGAATACGATTACAGGCTCATTGCTGCCCGAACCTATCCGTACCTGAGCCTGTCTACAGGTTATAATTTCAACTATTACGATTACGAATCCGGGTCATTTAAAAATCAGCAGGTCGATGGCTTCAATTACGGGCTGACCTTGGGTATGAATCTTTTCGACGGCTTCAATCAGCGCCGTGAAAAAGCCAATGCCCGGATCGCCATGGATAACCGCACCCTGCAATACGAGCAGATTGCCCAGCAGGTTGAAGCAGACTTGATCACCATTTATTATGCTTACCAGAACAACCTGATGCTGCTTCAACTCGAAGAGCAGAACCTGAAAACTGCCCAGGAAAACCTGGAAATAGCTCTCGAAAGATATAAACTGGGGAGTTTGTCGGGACTTGAATTGCGTGAGGTACAGCAAAGCCTGCTCGAAGCGGAAGAACGACTGCTATCCATACAATACCAGACCAAACTGGCAGAGATCTCCCTGTTGCAGATCTCGGGTAAAATTATGGAATACTTGCAGCAAGGTTGAATTGTCTTCTAGGTCTTCTAAGTCTTCTATGTCCCCTAAGTCATGCAGTCTTGCAAATTGCCTGCTACTTGTCCCTCGTCTCTCGTCCCTTGTCCCTGCCTTAAATCTTTGATCTTAGATCTTGGATCTTGGTTCTTGAATCTTGGTTCTTGGCTCTTGGATCTCCTATCCCAGCATCATCCTAAGCACCAGGAAAAGCACGCCCGAAAAAAGCATCGTGACCGGAATGGTGATCAGCCAGGCTATGCCGATAGCTGCGAGCGTTTTGGTCTGCAGATTCTTCACGCCGTTTCCCGAGACCATGGTGCCTGCGATACCTGATGACAATACATGCGTTGTGCTTACAGGCAATCCGAACATGCTCGATGCCGAAATGGTACTTGCCGCAATCAGGTTGGCTGTCACTCCCTGGGCATAAGTCAGGTTGGTTTTGCCAATTTTTTCGCCGAGGGTAACCACAATCCGTTTCCATCCGATCATGGTTCCCAATCCCAGTGCCAGTGAAATCATAAAAATGACCCACCAGGGAGAGTATTCGGTATAATTCTTTATCTGCTGCAGATGATTTCTGTAATTGTTAAGCCAGGCTGAAGTGACCGGGCCGGCAGGAATACTGGCCAACTTCGAAAACAAGCGATCAGATTTTTTTGACAGGATCAGAATATCTTTCCGGGTATTGATCTGTGTTTTTTTTGAAACATTCTCAAATGATGCAATGTTAGTATACCTTACAGTAATCGAATCGATATAAAGTTTTATATTGCCAAGTTCTGCCTTCTCATCCGGGGCAAGACGCAGTGTGTCCAGCTGTGAAACCATAGCATGCAGCTCCACGGTTTCCGACCTCAGGTTGGCCGGATCTTTGGTGTGATCCAAAGCAAAGCGCGCAGGCACTATGGCAACAAGAATAATCATTACCAGACCCACTCCCTTTTGTCCGTCATTGGAACCATGAGAAAAACTAACAAAAGTGCTGGTGAGCACCAGGAGCGATCTGATCCACATAGGAG
>CAZLLD010000065.1:0-19397 GCA_964560225.1 uncultured Bacteroidales bacterium | reverse complement strand
AGACATTTTATTGTTACAGTGATGAGGAGAAGCAAACTGCCATTAAGAAACTGGGTGCCAATCCTGAAATAACCCGATTTAAAGGGCTGGGCGAAATTTCTCCCGATGAGTTCTGCCATTTTATCGGTAAGGACATCCGGCTTGAGCCGGTAAGAATAAAAAAGGGAGACCACATCCAGGATATCCTGCCGTTTTATATGGGCAAGAACACACAGGACCGGCAGGATTTTATCATTGACAACCTGAGGGTGGAAGAAGATTTGGTGGAAGCCATTTAGCAAATCATTAACTGTTGTTTTCAAATGAGTGTTGAGGATTTTGAAATTACCGACGGTATCGGTGATGAAGAGCAGGAAACAGGCGGGTATTCCGGTAGTGAACAGGGAATGGATGATCCGCTTATCGGCACAGGTCATGTTACCGAATTAACCGGTAAATACAAAAGTTATTTTCTTGACTATGCTTCTTATGTAATCCTCGAAAGAGCCGTTCCGCATATCGATGACGGATTGAAACCTGTTCAGCGCAGGATTCTTCATGCCATGCGACAAATAGAAGACGGGCGGTACAATAAGGTGGCCAACATCATCGGGCAAACCATGCAGTATCATCCGCATGGGGATGCATCCATCGGTGACGCACTGGTTCAGCTGGGCCAGAAAAACTTGCTTATCGATACCCAGGGAAACTGGGGAAATATTTTCACCGGTGACGGAGCTGCCGCATCCAGGTACATTGAAGCCCGGCTGTCGAAGTTTGCCCTTGAAGTGGTGTTTAATCCACGCACTACAACCTGGAAACTTTCGTACGATGGTCGGAACAAAGAACCTGTCACCCAGCCTGTGAAATTCCCGCTTTTGCTGGCCCAGGGTGTTGAGGGTATTGCAGTAGGACTTGCTTCAAAGATTTTGCCGCATAACTTCATTGAGCTTATTGATGCATCAGTTGCCTATTTGCAAGGTAAAACCTTTGAATTGTACCCGGATTTTCCTACCGGAGGCCTGATAGATGTTTCCCGTTACAACGACGGACTGAGAGGCGGCCTGGTCAGGATCAGGGCAAAAATTGCCATACTTGACCGCAAAGCACTTGTAATAACCGATCTGCCCTTTGGACAAACCACTACCTCGCTGATCGATTCCATCCTGAGAGCCAATGAAAAGGGCAAGATCAAGATTCGAAAAATAGACGACAATACGGCAGGCAGCGTGGAAATTGTGGTACACCTGTTGCCCGGAACGGATCCGGATATTACCATGGATGCCTTGTATGCATTTACCGATTGTGAGGTTCCGATATCTCCCAATGCCTGCATTATTCGTGATGAGAAGCCCTGCTTTACCGGCGTGTCTGAAATACTCAAGGTTTCAGCCGACAATACGGTTAAGTTACTGACGCTAGAATTGCAGATCAGGCTCGATGAACTGGCTGAGATCTGGCACTATGCATCACTTGAACGGATATTCATTGAAAATGAGCTTTATGAGCCCATCAAGCAGTGTAAAACCGAAGAGGCCATACTCGAAACCATTGACAGTGGTCTCAAGCCTTTCAAAAAACAACTGAGAAGAGAAGTTACCCGGGACGACCTGACCAGGCTTTCGATCATTCCCATCAAACGGATCTCCAAATTCAGCTCTTTCAAGGCAGAAGAGCACATCCACGAGGTTGAAGCGGAGATGGATGAGGTGAAGAATCATCTGAACAACATCATCCCTTATGCTATAAGCTATTACCGGCAAATCAGAAAGAAATACAGTGCCGGAAGGGAAAGAAAAACGGAGATCCGGGGATTCGACACCATCATGGCCACTGAAGTGGCCGTGGCCAATGCCAAGCTTTATGTGAACCGATCTGAAGGGTTTATTGGAACCGGCTTAAAGAAGGATGAATATGTTTGTGACTGTTCGGATATCGATGACATACTGGTTGTCAGAAAAGATGGTAAATACCTGATTACAAAAGTGTCGGAGAAGCAGTTTGTGGGTAAGGACATTGAGTATACCGGTGTTTTCAAGAAAAATGATGAAAGAACCATTTACAATGTGATTTATCGCGATGGTGAAACAGGCATTGTATATATTAAGCGATGTGCCATAACCGGGTTGATGCGCGACAAGGAATATGATCTGGGCAAAAGCGAAGGATCGCGGCTACTTTACCTGAGTGTCAATCCGAATGGGGAGGCAGAAACGGTGAAAGTTACCCTGAAACCCCGGCCCAGGGTTAAAAACCTGGTTTTTGACGTTGATTTCAGCAATACCGATATCAAAGGGAAGGCATCCATTGGCAATATCCTCACGCGTTATCCGGTTCATAAAATTGAACTCAAGGAGAAAGGGACTTCCACCCTGGGCGACAAAAAGATTTGGTGGGATCCGGCAGTACAGCGGCTGAATGATGACGGCAAAGGAGAATTCCTGGGAGAATTTGGTGCAAGCGACCGGATATTGGTGATGACGCAGTCAGGTGTGATGCGGCTTTCGGGTTTTGAGCTTTCAACCCATTTTGAAGAAGACCTGCAGGTAATCCGCAAATACGATCCGAACTTTGTTTACACCCTGGTTTATTATGATGGTGAGCAGAAATACCATTATGTGAAACGGTTTAAAGCTGAAGCCAACGAAAGGCCGGCCCGCTATTATGATGAGCATCCCAAATCGAAGTTCATCCTCATGTCGGAAAACGATTATCCCCGGTTTGAAGTGAAGTTCGGAGGCAAGCACAAAAAGCGTGATCCGGAAGTCATTGAAGCTGCTGATTTTATTGCCGTGAAAGGTTTCAAGGCCAAAGGCAAAAGGCTGAGTACTTATGAAGTGGCCGGTGTAACAGAACTGGAACCACTGCGGTTTAATAAGGCTGAAACAGCTCCGCCCGAAACGCCCGAAACACCCGAAACACCTGAAACACCTGAAACACCTGAAACACCCGAAACTCCTGAAATAACCAAAAAAGACAAGGCACAGCCGGCCAAGCCCCGTATACCCGAAGGGGGTACCAAGGGGGAACAGATGTCGTTGTTCTGAACACCTCACCCCGGGTTGAGGTGTAATTTGCAATTCACTCCTCCATGTATTATCTTCGTCACCTTTGACTTAAAACTCTGAAAGGTGAAACTGAAATCAACCCGATCTGTATTGGCCGGAAGTACCCTGATACCGGCATCAAAATCGCATACCATTCGGGCGATTTCGATTGCAGCGGTTGCCCGGGGAGTTTCAGTTCTTAAGAATCCGCTCATGTCCGATGACGCCCGGTCGGCCATTGAAGGAGCAAAAGAAATGGGTGCTTCGGTTGATTTGGGCACCAACTGGATAATAGAAGGAATTGGCGGGGCTCCGGATCAACACTGCCGGCATATCGATGTAGGCAATTCCGGTACCTCATTGAGGATTCTCACCGGTTTGTGTTCATTGAGTGAGCATCCCGTATCATTCGACGGCGACAGGTCTATTCGTCAGCGGCCCATGATGCCGCTGCTGGCTGCGCTCAGCAATCTGGGGGCTGAGATTGTGGAATCAACTGACGGAAAATGTCCTTTTACCATTCGCGGACCCATTCAGGGAGGAAAAACTACCATTAACGGAGTCAGTTCACAGTTCCTTACTGCTTTGCTACTTGCATGTCCGCTTGCACCAGGCGATTCGGAAATCATTGTGGAGAACCTGAACGAGAAACCCTATGTGGAGATCACTCTCGACTGGCTACGGCAACTGGGTATCCGGTTTGAACAACAGGGACTCGAATGGTTCAAAATATACGGGAAACAGCATTACACAGCCTTTGAGAGAGAAATTCCGGCTGATTTTTCAACGGCGGCTTTTCCGCTTTGTGCCGCAGCCATCACCGGTTCCGAACTGCTGATCAGAGGACTCGATTTTAACGACCACCAGGGCGATAAAGAAGTATTTACATACTTCGAGCGGATGGGAATGCAAATCAGGCATCTTGCCGAAGGCGTGCTGGTGAAAGGTACAGGCCTTACCGGTATTGATATTGACATGAATGCCACCCCCGATGCATTACCGGCCATGGCCGTAGCAGCCTGCTTTGCCAAAGGTACCACCAGGTTATTGAATGTGCCCCAGGCACGACTTAAAGAATGTGATCGCATCGCGGCTATGGCCAAGGAACTCACAAAAATGGGCGCAAGGATTGAAGAACTGCCTGACGGATTGATTATTCACAGGAGTAATCTGAAAGGAGCGGAAGTTCATGGCTATGATGACCACCGGATGGTGATGGCCCTTTCTATTGCAGGTTTGGCAGCAGAAGGTGAAACCACGGTGGATACTGCCGAATCGGCCTCAGTAACCTATCCCGGCTTTGTGAATGATATGTCACTAATGGGAGCGCAGTTCACAACCAGTGAAACATGAAATAATTAAAACCAGATATCTATGCTAGGATGCACTTATGGCCATTTATTTAAGACCACCGTAGCAGGAGGTTCATACCAGGAGGGATTATCTATTAACATTCAGGGTGTCCCCCCCGGATACCTGTTTTCAGAAGAAGAAATTTATGTGGAACTCATGCTCCGCAAACCAGGCCAGGGGGAATTGACCTCTCCGAGACGCGAAGCCGATGTGCCCATCATATACAGCGGCGTAAATGCTGCTGACACCATGCCGGGATTTAAAAATGCCGGTTACACAAACGGCACACCCATGGTCATTCTGATTCCCAACGTCGACAGGCATCTTGAGCATATAGAGCAATACCAGAGCACCAACCGTACCCCCCGTCCCGGTCATGCATCTTATGCTTCCTATATGAAATACGGTCCGTGGGACGATTCAATCGGAGCAGGGTTTTTCAGCGGACGCTATACTTCCTCGATTGTGGCTGCAGGCTGCATTGCCAAGAGAATACTCAAAGATCACGGAATTGAAGTGGTTTCTTTTGTGCGCGAAGCTGCCGGCATTCGTATGAAGGACATGCCGCTGGATGAGATAAAAAAGAAAGCGGCTGCTTATCGTGAAGTAAGAAAACAGTATGACCCCATTTATCTCGATCTTTTCGCCTCAGGCAAGATGCAAAGAGCACAGCGGTTCTTTGAAAAAGCAGCCATCCTGGCTGAACTTGAAACCCGGATTCCCGATATCAAAAGACCCATTTATAAAGAAGAAGAGGTAAGAGAAAAATACGGAATCAATCCAAAGCTTTTCTGTCCCGATCCCGATGTTGCTGATTCCATGTATAATGAAATATTGCGCATCATGCAGGAGGGAGACTCTTCAGGAGGCCTTGTGGAAGTTGTGGTTTCCGGTGTGCCCGCCGGAATGGGAGAACCTGTGTTCAGCAAGCTCGACGGGGAGCTGGGCAGGCTCATGAGCATTGGCACGGTGAAAGCGGTGGAAATAGGCTGTGGCTTGGAAGCTGCAAAAATGACCGGTTCGCAATGCAACGATGCCATGCGGGTGAAAGACGGCAAAGTTGTGTTTTCTTCCAATCATGCAGGAGGCATCACCGGCGGATTAACCACGGGCCAGGATATTGTTGCCCGTGTTGCCGTTAAACCAACACCCACAATTGCCAAACCACAGCTCACAGTAGATAAGGTAAGCCTTGAGAACAAGGAGCTGGCAGCCGTTACCCGGCGCGATCCCACAATTGTAGCCCGCATGTGGCCCGTGGTGGAAGCATTCACTGCACTCATCATCCTGGATGCATATATGCTTCATATTGGCTACCAGGCCATGAAACCTGAATAGTTATTCATCAAAATATCTGATTATGAAACAATTCTTTTTTTGCATCATCCGACGGGCCGTGCTCCTGTCTGTGTGTGTGTTTCTAATGAACAGCGGCCTTCGTGCCGATGTGACCATCCCATACATTTTATCGGACAACATGGTGTTGCAGCGCGATGTGCCGGTGAATATCTGGGGGTGGGCCAAACCCGGAGAGAAAGTGACTGTGACCATCGGCTCGCAGAAGCTATCTGCCAAAGCCAATAAAAACGGTGAATGGAAAGTACAACTGAAACCAAACCCGGCTGGCGGTCCCTTTGAACTTACCATCAAGGGCAAAAACACCATTGCGCTGAAAAATATCCTTTACGGAGATGTTTGGCTTTGCGGAGGGCAATCCAACATGGAATGGCCCCTGATACGCTCAAGAAACTGGGCAACCGACAAGAGTTCTGCTGATAATCCGAACATCAGGCTTTTTTATGTTCCCAAGAAAATCAGTCTGAAACCGCTGCAGAATACCAGTGAAGCCAAATGGGAAGTATGTAGCCAGGAAAGCGCTGCTTCATTCTCAGCCATTGGCTATTACTTTGGAAAGAACCTGACAACAGAACTCAATGTACCTGTTGGACTGATTAACAGCAATTGGGGAGGAACTGATATCGAAACCTGGATCAGTCTTGAAACCATGTATGCCGATCAGGATTACAAGGCTGCTATCGATAAAATTAAAGGCATGAACCTGGATCAGCTGCAGAAAGATGCGGAAGAGCAACAAAAAAAATGGCAAAATACCATAACCAATGAAGATCCGGGCATTGTAAATAAATGGTACCTGCCGGAATTCAAAACAACCGACTGGAAAACCATGCGTCTTCCCCAAGCCTGGGAAGGTGCCGGCCTTCCCGCATTGGATGGCGTTGTATGGTTCCGCAAAGAAATTACTGTTTCATCAGCCGATGCTGCAAAGGAAGCCATCATCAGTCTCGGGCCTATTGATGACAGCGATGAAACTTATTTAAACGGCGTGAAGATAGGGAAAACCGAAAACAAGTACGATCTGCCCCGATCCTATAAAGTGGCTGCCGGCGCACTTAAAGCCGGTGTCAATGTGATTTCCATAAAAGTTATTGATACCGGTGGAGGTGGCGGTTTATGGGGTATGGACAACCAGGTATACCTCGAAGTTGGAGGAAACAGGATGAGCCTGGCAGGTGATTGGAGTTATCAGGTTGGTCTGGATCTTCCGGCGCCCAAAGAGTCGTCAAGCCCGAACAGCTTCCCCTCCTTGCTGTTCAACGGCATGATCAATCCCTTACTCAATTTCCCGATTAAGGGAGTCATCTGGTACCAGGGGGAGAACAATGCCGGAAACTACATCAAATACCGATCGTTGTTCCCCGCCATGATCAGCGACTGGAGAAGCAAATGGGGGATAGGTGATTTCACGTTCCTGTTCGTACAGCTGGCCAATTATATGGAACCTCCCCAGATGCCGCAGCAAAGCACTTGGGCCGGACTCCGTGAGGCACAAACCATGACGCTTTCGGTTCCCGGAACTGGGATGGCTGTAATCATCGACATCGGGGAAGCCAAAGACATCCATCCCCGGAATAAAGATGACGTGGGATACCGGTTGTGTCTGTCTGCACTTAAGGTGGCTTATGGAAAAGACCTGGTTTATTCGGGCCCCATTTACAAATCAATGAGTATTGAAGGTGACAGGGCCGTATTGGAGTTTGACCATAAAGGCTCAGGACTGGCCGTAAAAGACAAGTACGGTTACCTGAAATCCTTTGCCATAGCCGGTGCCGATAAGAAATTTGTATGGGCTAAGGCATACCTGACTGCCGATAACAAGGTGGTGGTTTACAATGAGTCAGTGAAAAATCCGGTTGCCGTAAGGTATGCCTGGGCCGATAACCCCGATGACGCCAACCTGTATAATGCAGAGGGATTGCCGGCATCACCCTTCAGGACTGATGACTGGTGAACCTCGCGGCATGATACTTATTTTGCATAATTTACCGGGTACAATACGGTAATGCTGAGCGTAGTCGGGAGACTGCGCTCTACTTTTATCTATTAACATAGAACACACCATTCCGGCTTTTTTTCATCTACCTGTTCGCCAACTTCAAAAAATCACTATCTTTCCATGCTAAACGAAAATTTGAAGTCATGATCAAGGAACAGTTTGTAAGCTACATTGAAGAAAGCATTAAAAAGAACTGGAACCTGCCCGCGCTCTCTGATTACAACGGAGAAAAATTAACCTATGCCGATACCGGTAATTACATACTTAAATTTCATCTTCTCTTTGACCGCATGGGAATTAAAAAGGGCGACAAAATTGCCCTGGTAGGAAAAAATTCCGCCCGTTGGTGCTGTGTTTATCTTGCCACCGTATCTTATGGCGCCGTAATTGTGCCCATTTTGCCTGATTTTAAGCCCGATGACATTCAGTCGATCATCAACCATTCTGATTCGGTGTTGCTGTTCAGTTCTGATGCAATTTTTCAAACCATTGATCCGGCAAAACTTCCTGCCATTCAGGCCATATTCTCTATCAGCGGTTTTGAGCTGTTTCATGCACATTCCGACGCGATCAAATCATTGGTTGAACAGCTCGATGCTGAATTTGTAAAGAATTATCCGCTGGGCCTGACAGATACTTCATTTGAGCTGCCTGAAACCGGTAACGAGGAGCTTGCTGTGATCAGCTATACCTCGGGCACCACTGGTTTTTCAAAAGGAGTCATGCTGCAGCACAACAGCCTGGCTGCCAACGTGAAGTATGCGCAAGAGAATATGCCCCTCAAGCCGGGTGACCCTATTGTGTCGTTCCTGCCCCTTGCCCATTCTTACGGATGTGCTTTCGAGTTCCTGTTCCCTTTTTCAATCGGCTGCCACATTACCATTCTTACCAAAACCCCTTCACCCCAGATAATCACACAGGCTTTCCAGGAAGTTAAACCGCGGTTGATTTTATCAGTGCCGCTGGTAATTGAGAAAATCTATAAAGCCCGGATTCTGCCCATCATCAGTAAATTTCCGGCCAATGTGCTGTTGAAAATACCGCTGCTGAATAAGCTGATCCATAAAAAAATCAGAGCTAACCTGACACAAGCCTTCGGCGGTAACTTTGCCGAGG
The DNA here is from genome assembly GCA_964560225.1 of uncultured Bacteroidales bacterium. Lineage (GTDB taxonomy): Bacteria > Bacteroidota > Bacteroidia > Bacteroidales > UBA10428 > UBA5072. The sequence continues at coordinate 10,547 of CAZLLD010000065.1, read as the reverse complement.
TGGTTATTGGCGGGGCTGCATTCAATATAGAAGCTGAAACCTTCATGAAAAAGATCCGGTTTCCGTTTGCTGTCGGATATGGCATGACAGAATGTGGCCCGCTGATCAGCTATGCACCATGGACCGTAAATAAAATCGGGGCTTCAGGCAGGAAGGTGGATACACTTGAGGTGATTATCGATTCGCCTGATCCTGCAAAGATTGTTGGCGAAATCGTGTTGCGCGGTGAAAATTGCATGACGGGCTATTATAAAAACCCGGAAGCTACACGCGAAATTATTGATGATGAGGGATGGCTGCATACGGGCGACCTGGGACTGATTGACAAGGACGGATTTATTTTTATCAAGGGTCGTTGCAAAAGCCTGATCCTTGGATCCAACGGGAAAAACATCTATCCTGAAGAAATAGAAGCAGCCATTAACAATAAGGAATATGTAAATGAATCGCTGGTAGTATATCGTCAGGAAAAGCTGGTGGCACTGATTTATCCCGATTCTGATAAAATGGCTGCCAATAACGTGACCAAGGAGGCTCTGCCGGAAATTATGGAACACTACCGCAAAGACGTAAATGCAGGCTTGCCCAAATTCATGCAGGTTTCACGTTTTGAGATCCATCCCGAGGAGTTTGTAAAAACTCCGAAAAGAAGCATCAAACGGTATTTATACAACTAGTTAAATAGCGCGAATTCGCCTGTTCATGATTGAAACTGATTGCTAAGCATAGTCTCCCGACTACGCTTTTTTGCACAGACTCGTTGTGCGGGATACCTTGTTTTTTGATATGCTGTTATGAGGTGACGGATCTTTTTCCCCTTGCCAGCGAAGCAAAAACACCCAGGGTGCACAGCACGGCAAATACAATGAATATCACTCTTACGCTTTGCATGAAAGCATTGGCGTTATTTTGGCTAATGATTTCGTTTCCTATGAAAATGTGAATGGCCATAGCTGCAATGGCCATACTGAACATCTGCCCTGTAAGCCTCATTGTGCCCAATGTTGCAGAGGCTGTCCCCAGAAACTTCTTTTCCACCGAACTCATTACCGAATTGGTGTTCGGCGATGAGAACATGCCAAAGCCAAAGCCGAGAATGGTCAGGGTGATAACCAGGTAGAAGTATTCCGTTTTGACAGTGAGAAAAGACAGCAGTGCCAAACCCGCTGCAATAATGGCCATGCCTGTTGAAGACAAAATTTGTGAATCGATCCTGTCCGATAGTCTTCCTGAAACTGATGCCACAACTGCCATTAATATGGGCTGTGTAATGAGAATCAATCCGGCATCAAGCGGGTTAAGTCCCTTGATATTCTGCAGATAAAGGCTCAGCACAAAGGTAATTCCAAAGGTGGCAGCGTAATTGATGAGAGCTGCAAGATTTGAAAATGCAAAAGTCTTGTTTTTGCTGAAAAGACCGATATCAAGCACAGGAAATTTGGCATGCAACTCCCACAGGATAAACACGACCAAACCAATTGCCCCTGCAACAGTGAGAATAATGGCAAAGGTTCCGGGCAATTTTGAAAAGCCATACATGAGTGCCGACATCGATGGCATATAAATCAGCGAACCGGTAAGATCAAAACGGTCGTTCCGGGCTTCGGCCCATTCTGCTTTCACCCCCAGCGAAATGCCCAGTATAATTAACATTCCGGCAAAAGCATTGATATAAAACAGGCTCTGCCATCCCAGGGTTTTGGTAAGCAAACCTCCCATGAGGGGTGCTGCAGAAAGGCCTACATAAACCGCTGTGGTATTCCAGCCAATGATGGTTCCGCGTTTTTCAGGAGGAAAGGCAGAAATAATGATGGCCATTCCTGAGCTCAGGATCATGGCACTTCCTATTCCTTGTATAACGCGTGAAGAAATGAGCATGGCTGGCGAAACTGAAAATGCACAAAGCAGTGTGGCCAGGGTAAAGAGAATATTCCCGAATAACAGCATTTTCCTCCGGCCGATAATGTCGGCAAGTTTTCCGAAAGGCACCAGCAAAACGGCCGATGATAGCAGAAATGCCATGGCGATCCAACTCAATTGAACCGCATTCATCGAAAGGTCGTTACTTATGCTGGGTAGTGCAATGTTCACAGCTGATCCCATGAAAGGATTGAAAAACGAAGAGAGCATGATGACTGCCAACAGTATACCCCGGTTGAATTGTTTATCGCTGCCTGGTTGCATACTAACTTACTGTTTTATTTTCGTTTTCTTCTGAAAGCCGCTTTGCCAGCTGCCGTCATTTTTTCCGTGGCATACTGAAAAATCAGTCGGGGCGCAGTATCTTTCCATTTCATCAAAAAGGTTTCGGTGTCTTCAGGGTTCTTTTTCCAGGCCTCGCGCAGAAACCATCCTGTCCCCTGATGTACCTCACGCTCGGGGTCGGTCATCAGACATTCGATAAATCGAAAAAGTTCCTTGTAGCTATGAGTTGTTTTGAGGGTTTTGATCAGGGTCACCGGCACACATCTGCGCTGGTATTTGTTTGTGGCAGTGAGCCAGGTTCTTAAGTCTTCATGGTCAATAATTCCCTTTGATATGAACTCGGGAATAAGCATTCCGCCGAGGGTGTCGGCATGCGCCCAGTTGTCAATACCTATTGAGAACCACTTTTCTATAAGTGAAAAAGTATCTTTTTTAAAATGCTTTCGTAGTCCTCTCAATGTCATCATCATGATGCTGATCTCCTCACTTTTACCTGTCTTGATGAGTTCGGGGGAGGCTTCCATCACAACCTGGAGAGTTAATCCTTCTTTTGCCAGGATTTCTTTCGCTTTTTCATACATCATAGGAGCCGATAGCCCGTATCCGTTATACAACCCTTCTTTGAAATACCTGCTGTATTTTTCGGCATTAGCCTTACTGGCATTTGCCAGACAAAAGGCCCTGATATCCTGTATGTATTGCTGACTTGTCATCCTGATTCCTCACTTCTTACCTAAATCCGGAAAATTTATTGGCAACTGTTACAGATTCCGTTAGGCAAGTATACATGTTGCCGAAATGAAATTGTTCAATTATGGAATGTTTAACTGGACAAAGTTACAAATTCCGGCAATTCTGACAGCCACTAAACCGCATGAGTTTGCACCTGCGGAAGTATTTCCGATACAGCTACCCCAATGGAAAATGACCAGTAAACGGTTTCAATGGTTGCTACTTAACATATTTTAACCTCTGGCATACTTTGGGTTTGCAACAAATGGGTAAATTTGTTGAGCAACTGTGAATAGGATGTTCAGAAACAGCTTGTTTTCAATATTTCTTATTATTTTCCTACTTCCGGTAACATCTCCTGCCTTTTCGCAGGATCAGGAAGTGTTGAAGGGAAAGGTGGTGGATGAGTCCACAGGCAAACCTGTTGAGTATGCCTATATTCAGAATTACAGCCGGAAGTTGAATACTTACAGCAACGCTTCGGGATACTTTACGCTTGGAGCTGGCGTCGGAGATACGCTCGTATTGTACGGACTTGGTTATTTCTATAAAAAGGTAGTCGTACTGCCTGAAATGGCAGATCCGCATCATTCACCTGAAATGACACTCAAACAGCAGGCATACGGTATTGCAGAAGCTAAAATTGTGGCTTACGGAACTTACGACCAGTTCAGGCAAAAGTTCCTGGATCTTGATCAGCCCAAAACACCCACAGAAAAATTGAATGAGAAACTGGCTGATGTTTCCAGAAACGAGGCTGTTGAAGCTTACAATAAAGCTCAGGCAGAGAAAAAGCTCGACGGGATAACCTTTGCGTCTGTTCCCATTCTCACACCCGAAGAAAAGGAACGCATCAAACTGGGCAAGATTGTAAAAAAAGAACAGATCCGTGATCAGATTTACCAAAAGTTCAATCCCAAGGTGGTCCGATCGGTAACCGGAATTACAGATGACGATGAAATCATCGCCTTCATGGTATTTTGTGATTTCCCCGACAAATACCTGCTTGAAGTGGATGAATACGAACTAAGAGCCCGAATTGCCCTGAAGTATGAAATGTACAAAAGGAAACTGAAAGACGAAGAGTTGATGAAGAATCCGGTGAACCGGATTAATGGACCTTTTGAGACACTCTCCTGAATATAATTTTATTCATATGCCTGCGATACCTACATTTGCCGACATCCGGCATGCCCATGAACGGATTGCTCCCTATGTGCACCGGACGCCGGTAATGACATCTTCTGATCTGAATGAGCTGACCGGCATTTCCCTGTTTTTTAAATGTGAAAATTTTCAGAAGGTGGGGGCCTTCAAGTACCGGGGAGCCACCAATGCCGTACTGTCTTTAACTGATGATGAGGCAAAACAGGGTGTGGCAACCCATTCTTCAGGGAATCATGCTGCTGCGCTGGCACTGGCAGCCCGCAAAAGAGGGATACCCTGTCGTGTGGTTATGCCTGAAACGGCCCCTTTGCCTAAGGTTGAAGCGGTGAGGCATTATGGTGCTGAAATAACCTTTTGTGAGCCGACCTTGAAAAGCAGGGAAGACACCCTGGAGAAAATTGTTGAAAAAACCCGGGCTGTAGTGATTCACCCCTATGATAACTTCCGCGTGATATGCGGGCAGGGAACAGCCGCCAAAGAATTACTGGAAGATGTTGCACCAATTGATTGCTTGTTTGTGCCGGTTGGAGGAGGGGGATTGTTATCGGGATCTTCAATAAGTGCAAAGGCAATGAATCCGGGTATCAAAGTTTATGGTTGTGAGCCTTTGAATGCCGATGATGCTTACAGATCGCTCAAGTCGGGTGTTCTTCAGCCGCCCTTAAAGCCCAACACCATTGCCGACGGCTTGCTTACTGCATTGAGCGAGCTTACATTCACCATAGTGAAGGAAAATGTAGATGATATCCTTACTGTGTCTGAAGATGCAATTATCAAAGCCATGCAGCTGATCTGGCAGCGAATGAAAATCATCATCGAACCTTCTTCGGCAGTGCCCTTTGCTGCCCTGTATGAAAACAGGAATCTGTTTCAAGGGAAACGGGCGGGCATTATTTTGTCGGGCGGGAACGTCGATCTGCTGAATCTGCCTTTTCGCTCATTGTGAAGCTGGTGATTACAGGATAGTGATCCGACCAGTTCACCTTTTCGGTGTGGTAATGATGTGACCGGAAAGGTTCGCTGTAAAGCACATAATCAATTCGCACGTAAGGGAAATTGCCCCTGAAGGTGTTTCCGATACCCGAACCCGATTGAATAAAAGCATCATTGAGATTCTGTGTAAGCTTGTTGTATGTATAGGAAACCGGGGTGTCGTTAAAATCGCCGCAAACAATTACCGGAAAAAGCGATGAATTGATATACCCTGTAAGGGTGTCTACCTGGGCGGCCCGCTGTATGTATGCCTGTCTCATCCGCGCCGAAAGATCCTTCAGTTCATCAAGCTTTTCGTCGCTGTAATTAAAAAGCAGGTTGTCCAGCAGGTCGTTATAATCATTCCGCAAGCGGATCGACTGCAGATGGCAGTTAAATACACGAATGGTATCATTTCTGACAACAATATCCGAACTGATGGCTCCGTTCAGTGATTCTTCAAAGTCGATCATCTTCTTTCTGACAATCGGATACTTGCTGAAAGTGGCCATACCGAAATTTAATTTCCGGGGCACATTGTCGGTATAGTACACATGAGAATAGGTAAGCGGAACAAGAGCTTTTTTCAGACTGGTCAGGTCATGATGTGTGCCCGGAAGCGTGATGAATTCCTGAAAACAGACGATATCAGGATCCTCAGCATGAATATAATCAATAATCCTGCTCCAGGCTGCCGTATCCTTATCCCACTGATAATAATTGAACAGCCTCACGTTATAAGTAAGCACTTTAATGGTGTTTTCCAAAGTAGCCTTGTCGTGTTTCCGAAACTGCACCTGGAAGTATCTTTTAAAGGAATTCAACCCCAACAGGATACATAGCAGCGAAATGATGAAATACCATTTTCTGAACACCAGCCAGAATATTAAAAATGCTATGTTCAGTGCCAGTACAAAGGGATAGGAAAGGGTAATAAAAGCAAGAATCCAGGCGGTGGCAGGACTGATATGAACGGCCAGGTAAATACTTATTAATAGCAGGACCAGTAAAGCATTAATAACGAGTAATGTATTGCGGATGAATTTTCTCAACGGTCGGGGATTTGTCAGTTTTCGGAATGTTAGGCTAATTCTTATTACTCATTTTAAACAGGGTTTCTTTTTCGCTTTTGGTGAGGCTTTCATAACCCGCCTGGGCAATTTTATCCAAAATCCGGTCGATTTCTTTTTGCTGAGCTACTTTCTGGCGGTTAAACTCTTCATCGGTTACGTGCCGGGAAGGTTTCCGGTAGGTCACATTGAGTTTCGGCCGGGGTTTAAACAGGGATGACAGCTTATCAATAAGTTTGTTCAGCCAGTTACCAATATCAACCCCATTTCTGAACCTGCTGATAAAAAAATAACCATAAGCCGCTCCTCCCAGGTGTGCAATGTTACCACCGGCATTATCGGAGGCTATCATCAGCACATCAATAGCCACAAAAGCCATTGCGATGTACTTGAGTTTTACCGGCCCGATAAAAAGCAAGTGAAGAGTAAAATTCGGAACGTAAACGGCGATGGCCAGCACAATGGCCATAATGGAGGCCGATGCGCCCAGCATGGATCCTCCCAGGTATTCCCTTAATCCGGGGAAGGAATTCACAAATACGATATATAATAAGGCTCCGGCAAATCCGCCCAGAATATAGTTGGTCAGCATTTGTTTTGCTGTCAGGTACTGCAGGAAGATCCGTCCGAACCAGTAAAGTACCAGCATGTTGAACAGGATGTGCCACAGGTTGGTATGGGTGAACATGTAGGTAATGATGGTCCATGGCCTGTGCAGCAAATCTGCAGGAAGGCTGGGTATCATGAAGTATTTCATCACATCGGTGTCAAAAGCATAACGCAATTCAGCAAGGGACATCCCCGGAATAAACAACCGCATGAATACCTTTAATAGTCCGAGTACCAGAAAGACAGCCACATTGATAATAATCAGCCGGTACAGGATATTGCTTTTACGCAGTGCGATTTTTATCTCATCCACCATGCTCATGATCAATGCAGTTTTTGATTGCTAACAAAGTTATCAATAAATTCTGAATTGGTTTTTCTTCCAGTACGTCACAATCAGGAAACCAACAAGAGCTCCTCCCAGGTGGGCAAAGTGTGCCATGTTGTCCCAACTGAAGTTGGCCACCCCAAAGAAGAGCTCCAGCACAGCGTAAATGGGCACGAAATATTTGGCTTTAATGGGGATCGGGAGGAAAATCAGCATGAGTTCTGCATCCGGGAACATCATGGCAAATGCAATAAGTAGTCCGAAAACGGCTCCTGATGCACCAACGGTAGGGATATTGATGTTGTCGTTAACAAGGAACCTGACAACTTCTTTTGCCTGGGGGACAAACGAAAGATCGTCAGGTTTGTAAAACCATTCCTGCATGAAATTAATCAATTCGGCCGATTCGCGTCCGTGGGCGTACTTTTTTACAAATGAGCTGAACGACAGGTAATCCGGGGAATTAAAGAACGATTCGGCCAGTCCGGTCATGTGGTTCATCTGGAAATAGCTCACGGTAAGGTGAATGGCTGCTGCACCCAGTCCGGTTATCGTATAAAAAATGAGCATTCTTTTACTGCCCCAGATTTGCTCAAGTATGCGTCCGAACATGAACACAGCAAACATATTGAAAAAAATGTGTGTGAAGTTCGCATGCATGAACATGTGGGTGATCAGCTGGTGGGGTTTGAATAACTCCGACTGGATGTTATACAACGCCAGGTGTTGCTGCATAAATCCGGCAAGTCCAAGTGGCAACCATTGCAACAGGAAAATAACTGCATTGATAATGATGATATTCTTAATGACAGGGGGTAAAGCCAGGCCGCGATCTGAACCGAAAAAACTCATACTGCTCGATATATGCTGATTAATTTGGCAAATATAGGATTGTTTTGGCAAATGCTCCCGGCTGTTTTTAATTTAAAAGGCATATCCTATCTTTACGTCTCTAAAATTCAATAATGTGAAAGAGTCTGATACCATCAGCCTGCTGAAAAAATTCGAAAGCCTCAGGGTGCTTATCATCGGTGATGTCATGGTAGATACCTACCTGTGGGGAAAGGTGTCACGTGTTTCACCCGAGGCTCCCGTTCCGGTTGTGATGCGCATGTATACCGAGAATCGGCTGGGAGGAGCTGCCAATGTGGCGCTGAATGTGAAATCGCTCGGTGCAACGCCGGTAATGTGTTCGGTTATTGGCAGCGATGATAACGGCAAAGCCTTCAGAGAAATGATCCGAAAGCTGGGCATGCCGGAAGAAGGGCTGATTGAATCGGCAGAGCGGATCACCACCTGCAAAACCAGGATTATTGCAGGTCACCAGCAATTACTGCGGGTTGACCAGGAAGTGGAGCATTACATCGACAAGGAACTTGAGCATGAGTTGTGGCTGCGGATTCAGGCTTTGATCGAGAGGAATGACATATCTGCCATTGTTTTTCAGGATTACGATAAGGGAGTAATTACCCCGGGTTTGATTGATCAGGTAATTGAACTGGGCAATCTGCGGCATATACCTACGCTGGTTGATCCGAAAAAGCGCAATTTCAATTATTACCGGCATGCCACGCTGTTCAAGCCCAATTTCAAGGAACTCACAGAAGGCCTGCGGCTGGAGATCAAAAAGACAGATTTTGCATCGGTGCAGGAGGCTGCTTTGATGCTTCAGAAAGAATCAGGTTTCAGCATGGTCATGATCACACTATCTGAGCAAGGCATGTTGCTGAGCAAGGGAAAAGATTACCAGGTAGTACCAACCCGGGCACGTGATGTGGCTGATGTTTCGGGAGCCGGTGACACGGTTATTGCAACGGCTAGTCTTTGCCTGGCAGCCGGCATGGATGCCTATGAAATGGCAAAGGTGGCCAATCTGGCAGCCGGACTTGTATGCGAAAAAGTAGGTGTGGTGCCGGTTGAAAAGCAATGGCTGATCGAGGCCGCATCAGGCGATTAAGCTCGCATATCAGCCAATCCGATATGCCCTGCCGGCTTTCATGAAGGCTTCAATGTTGTCGAACGGAACTTCCTGTGGCAGATCGCAACCGGTGCTCAAAACAAAATTAGGGCAGAAATCCATCGATTTCAATAATTCATTTACTTCTCCGGTAACCTGTTCGGGTGTTCCGTTCAGGATGGCGCCGGTGGGATTGATATTTCCGATGATCACGGTATCGGTTTTTATCTGCCTTGCCACTTCCGGCAGGTCAACACCGGCATTTGGTGAATCAAGACTGATGGCATCGACCTGTGATTCCACCATTTTGTCGATCAGGTGCATGGTGTTTCCACAGGTGTGGTAAACAAGCGACACGTCGGTGTACTTATAGCTCAGGTGTATAAATTTGATGAAATCCGAGGAGAATTTCTGAAATTCATCGGGACCGAGCATCACCGCAGTGGGCTCAAGAATGCAGATCACCTGGGCTCCGGCACCAATCAGCAACCTGATGTATTCCAGCACCCGTTCCAGGGTGAATTCACAGAGCTGCATCAGCTTTTCGGGTTCCAGAATAGCAGCCATGGCAGCTTCCTCGGCTCCCATCATAAGTCCCGCCAGAGTGTATGGGCCAGAAACGTATGCTCCCTTCAGAATATTCCCGGGAAAACAAAGACTGGCAAGTCGCACAGTTTCAACATAGCCTTGAAGCCGGGTATCGTAGGCAATGTTGATTTGTTTGTGCATCGATAAGTCATCGATTTTAAAAGGTCCCTGAAGTACGGTGGCACTTTCCTGCTTGGGAAAAACGGTGTACATGCCCAGGGCGTTGGCTTCCACCGAAAGGTCCATGAGCGGAAAGATCAGGTCGGGCCGGTATCTTTCAATTAATGCCTGAAGCACTTTATAGTGTTCGCCGTAGTTTTGCTGGGCGAGTTTGATGGTGCTGTTGATCATGCGCAGACCCGGAAAGCCCATGAGCGGGCATACCAGCCGCTGTTTGTTTTGATAGGATTCCTGTACCAGACTAAGTAATGTTTTCACCGGAAAAAGTTTTGTTATGCTTCAAAAAATCAGCAATCGGATGCATCGGAAAGACAGATTATGAACAAACACATATTAAGCATGATAGGACTAATCATCCTGGTTATTGTTCATAATTCTACGTCAAAAACATGAAATCGGTTGCAAGATAAATAAAAGTATTGAATTGTACATCAGGAGTGCGTATATTCTTTTAGAAATTCAGGTTTAAGCAGGGCCAATCCGGAATGGTTTCGAAGAGATGAAATTTAAAATACTCAGAATATGAATCAATTAAAATTATCCTGGCCATCATGATTCATAAAACAAGATATTTTACTATTTTTGCAGCCCATCGAAGTGTAGTCCCGCCAGCGGCGGGACTACACTTCGGGACTAAATATGGGGGTGTAGCCCCGCCGGTGGCGGGGCGCCACTTCGGGACTAAATATCGGGGTGTAGCGCAGTTGGCTAGCGCGCCACGTTCGGGACGTGGAGGCCG
>CAZLLD010000064.1:0-19879 GCA_964560225.1 uncultured Bacteroidales bacterium | reverse complement strand
TACTACGAAGAGAATGACTAATGATATTAGTTCAGTTGCAGATAGTATCTGGTTCCAGCAGGTAAAGGATCTGACATACTTGTTTCCTTGAAATTATACTACAATTCCATCAAATGTCCTGCACGGTAAAGACTCGGTAATTTGAGCGAAGATAAATTTGTCTTGATTCATGGATTTATGCTTTAGCAATGCAAAAATCCAACTTTTCAATTCAAATCGTCACGCTCATAAAAAACGTTGTAAGTACGATTAACAAAGTATTCCAAAGAACCAATATATTTTTCTAATGCCCACTAATGATATGGTTTAAAACATTATCAAACTTTTTCTTCAAACGCGCAGCCTTATGCACTTTTAAAGCTGCAAGTCAGCTTATTGTTTAAAACAAGAAGACAGACTGTGAAAACTATCAAAACTTGCATATTTTGCATTTTTTGATAATTTATGAGGCATCTTATATTACATGACTTTATTTACTGCAAAAATATAAACAAAATTGTTTATATTTGCATATGAAAAATAAGGTTGACATATTAAAAGGCATACACCCTGGTATTATATTAGACAGAGAGTTGAATAAGCGCAAAATCTCAAAAAGACAATTCGCTTTATCCATCGAAGAACATTACCAGACTATTTGGTCAATTACCAAAGGTAGACGAAACATGAATCTTCCGCTTTCACTTAAGATCGAACATGCCCTAAAAATGCCTGAAGGGTTTTTAATGACTTTACAGGTTCATCATTCTATCAAAGCATTGAAAAATGCAGAACAGTCAAATATATCTCCCAATCTCTCTTTAATTCGTAAGGCTCTTTTTTGGGATACAGATATTCAAAAAATCAATTGGCAGCAACAAAAAAGGGCTGTTATTAAGCGCATTTTTGAACGAGGAAACGATCAGGAAAAATCGGAAATTACACGGTTTTATGGCAAGGATACTGTATCCAAGATACTCAATTCAGCAGATGATTGCATTACACGAGTTGAGATATGAGCATTCTCATAATGAGGCTGAAATCTTGAAAAAATTTACAGATTTCTCAATTGCTGATGATGATTTTGAACCGAGATGTTTACGAGGTAAATATTGGGAGTTGATTAAATTGGATATCCACCAAAAGGTATCTGAATATCTCAGTTTAAAAGCTAAATCCTGACTATTTTATTTTTTGATAACCAGGAACAGCAAATACGAAAGCACATCCGACATATTTAAGGCTGTTTCTGAATTAAACTGCATTAAAGATTATATCCTAATTGGAGGAACTGCAATTTCGATACAAATCGGAAAACGATTAAGCAGGACCTGGACTTTTGTAATTGGACCACTCATTTAAAGACTGATAAACCAACTGTTGATTGGCCGTCCATTGAGAAATAATTAGAAACCATCGGCTAAAAGCAAGGGATGCCCTGAACTTTTTGTCAAACATAACAATTACAAAAAGGATATAGATTTTCACCTGTTATAGCCTGTTTACAGTATTGATGGTAAGGATATTGAGGAGCTTATTAAAGCAATAATTAAGAATGAGTATGTTATTTGAATTGATTAAATGGTTGCTTGTTTGAAATGGTTTGATAGGGTTTGCTAGGTTCTGGGTTCTAGGTTCTGGGTTTCTGGGTTCTGGGTGCTTTGGCTAGTGTTCGTTATTCGGTGTTCGATGTTTGTTTATTTGATAAGGTGTTTGATAGGGTTTGAGATTGTTTGAGATTGTTTGATAGGGTTTGAAGTTGAAGTTTGATAAGGTTTGATAAAGTTTTGTTCAATTTCTTCATTTCTTCATTTCTTTATTTCTTCATTCTTTCATTCTTCTTCATTTCTTTATTTTTCTCTTCAAACTTTCTTTTCAAACGGCGCAGCCTCAAACGCGAAGCTTCAAACTTCTTCCTTTCTTATTTGGAATTTGTATAAATTAAAGGGGGGGGGTAAATATTTTACAAAAGTATTTTTTACTTTTGATCAACTGCTTCTGAAATAGTGAAATGAGTTTTGTTGATTGAAGAGTTTTTGGAGATGTTGATTAGTTAAGTTGGGTTCAGGAGATGGATTAAGGGTTTAAGCATTTAAACTAATAATTGCTTCTATGAGGCAGGTAATGATGTTATCTGTTAAAAAACTATTAGCCGTTTATTTCCCGGCGCTTCTTATCGCGTTGCTGTTTGTTACGCCGTTTATTGTTTCCGATCAACTATATAATGGTGTAATCGTAGCCAAGGAATTCTGGTTTTTTGGTGTGGTAGCTGCCATGTTATTATATTGGACCGTTAGATTGTTATTTAAGAAAGGCAGCATAACAATAAGTCTGACCGTTAACGATATATTATTACTGGCATTTTATACCTGGTGTTTTATCCGTGCCATTTTTACCCCTTACACACCTTTTTATCATAACCACAAACTGCAGATATTAACGGGGATGATGGTGGTGTACTTTTTTGTGAAAAACGTTATCAAAAATGAAAGAAATGAAAACAATGAAAAAAATGAAATAATAGAAAAGACAAGGAATAATGAAGAAAATGAAAATAATGAAAGAAATGAAAAAATAAAGAAGAAAGGTATTCTTTCATTATTTCATTCATTCATTCATTCATTGAATTCCCCTTCATTTTTTCATTCATTCATTTCTTCATTAAATATAAATGTTTTATCATTTATCATTTTCTCATTCATCCTCTCCGGTTTTTTGCAGGCCATCTACGGTTTGTTACAGTTATACGGTATATATCCAAGTAATCACAACCTGTTTAAAATTACCGGGTCATTTTTTAATCCCGCTCCCTATGCGCTTTATCTTGCAGTAGTTTTTCCCATAGCGCTTGGAAAAGTGATTTTCAATGAAAAAAATGAAGAAAATGAAGAAAATGAAAAGAATGAAAGAATAAAGAGGAATGAAGAAAATGAAAATAATGAAAGAGTAAAAAGGAATGAAGAAAATGAAAATAATGAAAGAAATGAAATAATAAAGAAGAAAGGTATTCTTTCATTATTTCATTCATTCATTTCTTCATTGATTTCCCCTTCATTCTTTCATTCATTCATTACTTCATTAACCTATTACCTTTCTTTCTCAGCCGTTATCGCCATCTTATTAATTCTCCCCGCCACCATGATCCGTGCCTCCTGGCTTGGCGCTATTGCAGGAAGTTTGGTGGTGCTACAATACAAATACCACTATTTACAAATCATAAAGCAATTCCTTAATAGCACATTCCGACGAATTATAGCTGCAATATTGCTTATAGCTGTTATTGCACTGCTTGGAGCCGGAGTGTATTATCTGAAAAAGGATTCTACAAATGGTAAACTATTTATTTGGGAAGTCACTCTCGGCAAAATAGCAGAAAAACCGTTATTCGGTCGTGGATTAGGACGATTTGAAGCCGAGTACAACAACTGGCAAGCGGAATATTTTAAGAAACATCCGGAAGAAATGGAAGGACAAAAAGGCTATGTCGCCGGGAATACGAAATATGCCTTTAACGAATTTCTGGAAATGGCCTCTGAAGTCGGAATAATTGGATTGTTACTATTTATTGCAATTATTGGATCTATATTATTCTTCATTCCTTCGTTTTTTCATTCATTCATTAATGGCAATTCTTTAACTCTTTCATTCTTTCATTATTTCATTCCTTCATTAATTTCATTGCTGTTCTGTGCTGCCATTTCGTTTCCGTTTTATTCCATTTCAACACTGATTTTACTGTTTGCATTATTCAGCATGATCACAATTTGTCACAAAACGGTTTTTGTTTTAAATGCAAATAGGGTACCAATGCGTTTTTTGTTGGCCGGATTATTATTTACTTTTTTTATTTCACAGTTGAGCATATTGCGTAAGGTGCCTAGTTACTGCAAATGGAATGAGGCTAATTATTTGTATGCTATGTTAGCATATTCTGAAGCAAGCTCAACTTATAAGAACATCATTCCTGCACTTACTTATGAAGGAGAGTTACTACAACAATATGGAAAGAGTTTGCAGATGAATGGAAATAATAAGGAAGCGACAAAAGTACTTGAAAAGGCCTCGCGATATACAAGTGATTATATTTTATATGCTGCCCTGGGTGATGCTTATAAAGGGATAAAGCAATATGGCAAAGCGGAAACAGCCTATCAACAAGCTTCATATATGGAGCCTAACAAATTATATCCCAGGTACCTGTTGGCAAAACTGTACGATGTTTCCGGCCAGCAGTTGAAAGCCATTGAAACGGCAGAAGGACTGCTTAACAAAGACATTAAAGTACAATCAACTGCCATTGAAGAAATCAAAACTGAGATGAAAAAAATACTGGCTAAATATAATAAACAATGAAAAAGGAAGAAGGCAGGAATAACCATATAGCTTCCAAAAAGACAATATTGGTTATCCTGCCGGACTCCCTTTCCGAGGGAAAGGAGGTGAGGTGACAAAGATAAAGAAAATATGAATATGTGGGACTAGGTGTTCCGGACTGTGAAAGGATATAGCAGGTAAATTTGTAATAGGAATAATAAAAATAATAACAAAATGGAAAAAAGAGTAACAGTTGTATTAATAACGTTAATTATGGCATTTATGCTTGTTATTAACATTAATTTAGTTAATAGTGAAAAAAAAATTAACGTTCTTTCTTTAAGTAAGCTTGAATTAATATCACAGGCACAAGCTGAAGTAATTTATGAGCCTATTGCTTGTAGCTATTTCTGTGTGTCATCAACCTTAGATTGCTATTTAGGTCCCACTATTGGAGGGGATATTATTAAATGTCCAGGAATGACTAGGAACTGAAAAAGCAACCAATTAAGTCTACTCTTAATTTGTCCGATTTGCAGTTTACCATTGCCAACAAAGTGAAGTAGTCTTCAAATCTTTTGCTATTTGCACCAACCGTAATGGTTCTTCGAAATGATTATCGAATTATTTTGAGTAGACTTAACTTTAATATTATAATTGAATTTAATTCTTCATTAATGAAAACAAGAATACTCATTATAACAGCAGTTTTATATGCTATTTTCTTCAGTGCTTGCTCCAATTCAAATAAAAGTAAAGCAGATTTCATTGAGGAATCTTTTAGAAATACTATTAATCTGACAGATTATGTTATCTATCAAAATGATAGCATGGTTAATAAGTTGGCGGACCCGAGATGGATTAGATATCACCCCGACTCATTTCTAATTATTTCGGATTTAAGAACGCCAAAAATGATTAAAATAATTGATTTAACGAATAATAGAATTCAGGAATTGATACCTAAAGGTAAGGGACCTGGTGAGATGATTGCTGCATGGGGAGTACAGATTTTTCAGAAGGAGGTTTATGTTTGTTGCAGTCAATTGAATAAAATAATCATACTTTCTTCTGATAGTCTAAGGAATTTTAGAATTAGAGAAGAATTCACCATAAAAGAAAGTATTGGTTCTTTTTTCCCATTGAACGATGAATTAATAGTGAGTTTAAGTGCAATAGGAGACAAACATCCCTTATCTTTCTTCAATCATAAAGGAGAGCTGGTTAAAAAGATTGGGGATTATCCAAATTTGGTTAACAGCACTATTACCGGAGATAATGATATTTTCAATTCATTAATTACAGCAGCACCAGATGGAATAAGATTTGTATTGGCATATGGAAAAACAGATTTAATTGACATATATGATTCCGAAAAAGGTTTACAAAAAAGATTTCAAGGTCCTTTAGGAATTGAATTGAGTGCTTACAAAGAGAATGTAGGGTCATTTTCAATTACCTCAACTGAGCCTGCTGTATTAACATATAGTATGGTAGATGCAAACAATGATGAGTTTTGGGCAAGCTATATTGGATTCAAACAGAAAAAGGGATATAGGCCATCTATGTCGGAATTGTTTCCAAAGCTCATTTTCTGTTTCAATTGGAATGGTGATCCACTTAGAATTTTAGAACTTAATTTGCCTGTTCTTTGTTTTGATGTCGATTGGCAAGGAAAAGTTTTATATGCAATTGCCTGGCAAAAGGAAAGTGCTGCGATAGTATATTACAAAATGAACAATATATTATAGAAATGAAGATTCTCATTATTTGTTTAATAGTTACTCTATCAGTTAGTTGCAAAAGGCCTAATTCATCAAATGTGTTGAGTTTCCCGGTATTTATGCAACAAGAAATGCAAAAAATGTCCAATCATAATCAAGTAATTGTTTATTATCATTCAGGCGATTGTTCATTTTGTTATGCTGATATTATGAGTTTTGCAAAAGAATATCCAAAAGTGCCCTTGATTAGTATTTGTTCCATAGAAGATACTGTTTTAATAAACTTCTATTTAGATAAAATAAACTTTGAAGGTGTTTCTCTAATTGACTCCTCATCAAGTTTTAAAACTATTAATCACTTGATCTTAAGTAAATATAATGTATTCTTAATTGACTCATCTAATAATATTCTGGCAGAAACAGTATTCCTAGATAATAAATCAAAAAAAGCATTTACAAATGCATTAAGTAAATCAAGCACAAATTAATAAGTGATTTTGTAACAGAAATGAGTATTATGGGCAAGACTGGTCTTGTTTTCACTTGATCTGGTTAAGAAAGTGGTATAGGAAGTTTAGGTGGGGGAGGCTTTTGGAGAGGATAGAATGAGAAATGTTTGATAGGGTTTGATGGAGTATGATAGTGTTTGAAATTGTTTCAAGTTGTTTCAGGTTGTTCAATATAGTTCATTACTGAAACCATCTGAAACCATCTGAAACCATCTGAAACCATCTGAAACCATCTGAAACCATCTGAAACCATCTGGAACCATTTGAAACCACTTCAAACATTTTCTTCAAACGCGAAGCCCTCAAACGGCGAAGCCCTCGAACGCAAAGCTTCAAACATTATCAAACATCCCCGTTTCTTATTTAGAATCCGTATAAATTACGGGGGGGGTAATTTCCTAAATATTTCTTTTTACTTTTGATTATCCTGCTTCTGAAAAAGTGAAATGAGTTATGTTGATTGAAGGGTTTTTGGAGATTTTGATTAGTTAGGTTGGGTTTCGGGGGAAGGGTTGAGCATTTAAGCACTCAAAAACAATAGTCGCTGTTATGAAGCAGGTAAACCTTTTATCTGTTATAAGCATTTTTAATGTTGTTTTACCGGCACTGCTGATTGCGTTGCTATTTGTTACGCCATTTGTTGTTTCGGATAAAATATATAATGGTGTGATTGCAGCTAAGGAATTCTGGTTTTTTGGCGTGGTGGCTGCCATGCTGTTGTATTCGGGCATTCGGTTATTGTTTAAAAGAAGTAGCGTTAAAATTAGCCTGAACCTTACCGATATATTATTGCTTGCTTTTTATGCATGGTGTTTTCTACGAGCCATTTTTACCCCTTACACCCCATTCTGGCACAACCACAAGTTACAGGTGTTAACAGGGATGATGGTGGTGTATTTTTTTGTAAAAAACACTATCAAAAATGAAAGAAATGAAGGAAATGAAGGAAATGAAAAGAATGAAAAAATAGAAAGGATTAAGAATAATGAAGAAAATGAAAATAATGAAAGAAATGAAAAAATAAAGAAAAAAGGTATTCTTTCATTATTTCATTCATTCATTCTTTCATTGAATTCCCCTTCATTCTTTCATTATTTCATTCCTTCATTAATTTCATTGCTGTTCTGTGCTCTCATTTCTTTCCCATTCTATTCCATTTCAATACTGGTTTTGCTGTTTATATTGATCAGCATAATCACTATTCATCACAAAGCTGTTTTAGTAATTCCGACGCATCAGTTACCAATGCGTTTATCGCTGGCGGTATTGCTGTTTGTTTTCTCAGTTTCACAGTTGAGCATATTGCAGAAAATACCCGGTTACAGCAAATGGAATGAGGCCAACGGTTTGTATTTTATATCAAATTACCAGGAAGCAAATTCAGCTTATTTGGAAATTATTCCTTCACTTGCTTATGAAGGACCTTTATGGCAGCAATTTGGAAAGAGTTTACAAATGAATGAAAACAATGAGGAGGCGGCAAAAGTGCTTGAAAAGGCCGGGCTATTTACAAGCGATTATATTTTATATGCAGCCCTGGGTGATGCTTATAAAGGAGCAGGGCAGTATGCCAAAGCTGAATCCGCTTATCAACAAGCGTCATTCATGGAGCCGAACAAATTGTATCCCCTGTATCTGTTGGCAAAACTGTATGATGAATCCGGCCAACGACAAAAAGCTATTGAAACGGCAGCAGGGTTGCTTGACAAAAACATTAAAGTGCATTCAACTGCCATAGAAGAAATAAAAACAGAAATGAATAAAATATTATCAAAATATAATAATTGGTATTAAGGAAATGAAAGCGGAAGTCAAAGATTTACTTGTTAAGTGTTACCAGAATAATATTATATAGGAGATGCATAAAAAAATGAATTAGAAAATATAAAAATTGAATTTGCTAATAAGAAAGCAATTTCTATGGTTCCCCATAAAACATATGCGAAATATTTGTTTATTAAATTGTATTTTGAAAAAGGTAGAAAAAAAGAAACAGAAATATTAGGACGAAGATTATTACACGATAAATCTAAGACTAAAAGCTTTGCGGACGAAGAGATTGGAAAAGGAGTTGTCTTGATTTTAAATATTAGTGCATGAAGCTGTTATACAATTTCTGAAATTTTTATTTCTTTTTATATAAATTTAATTAAACTTCAATTGTTATGAAAAAAAAGGTTTTGTTTATTTCGTGCGCTATTTTATTTTGCGCTACATTAGTGTTTAATATTCAAGTTGGTAGGTCAAATTCATCAGAAGATATTGCTTTGCAAAGTCTGAAGATTGCCCAAGCTGCCGCTGATGAAACACAAGATTATTCATGTTGTCCACCTTACAAGGTAAAGTGTGGAGAAGGTAATGGATTTGTTGTTTGGGGCACCCTTACACAAGGTATTGGCTGCTAAAGCTTTCTCTTATAAAGCTCTGTTGGATATCAATAGAGCTTTATTGTTTTAAATACTTGTTTTTCTCTTAATATTAATAATATGAAGTCAATTTACTATTTGATTGTAGCTATTTTTATATTTTATTCTTGCAATAAGCAAGATACAAATCCATGTTCTATGTTTAAAGCAACACAAAATGTTAGAACTCAAATAAAAGAATTGGAAGATAGTTTGTTTTTTAGGCCTTATGGATTAATATGCTTTAATAATCGTTACCTAATCACCCATGATGTATATAATAAAAAAATTTTCACTGTAATAAATCTTGAAATGGGAGTAACCAAAAGATTTGGAAGAATTGGTCATGGGCCAGGAGAATTCTTACCAGGTACAAGTTGTTCAAGATTTAACAAGAAAGAGGTACTGGTTTTCAACCCTAATACTAAAGATTGTTATGTGGGTATATTAGATAGTGTTTTCATGAATAATGATTATAGATTCAATGCTCCTATTTTTAAATTATCATTACATGCGTCTGATAAGATAGCAGCACTGAATGATACATTATTTATCTCGGAAGGGGTATATAAAAATAATCGTTTAGCCTTATTTGATGTTGAAGGTAAATTACTCAATACGTATTTGAGTTTCCCGGAAACTAATGAGAATGAAAAAATAGAAGGTCTTGGACTAATATATCAGGGTAAGATTTGTGGAAAGCCAACAGGTTCGAGATTTGCCCACATAACTTATAATAGTTCTAATATCGGCTTTTATAAGATTGAACAGCATAACATTGTTCCTGTTCGAGAGATTTTTTTATTTAATCCATTAAAAGATATTAAGAATTTAGGAAATCTTAAAACAAGCATAAATCTAGATAATTGTAAAGTAGGATTTTTAGATGTATACTCTACCGATCATTTTATTTATACTTTATATTCTGATGAAAACCAGAAGAATCATGATTATACATCAAATATCGTATTGGTTTATGATTGGAGCGGAAATCCTATCAGAATTTTGAATTTAGATAGAAATATTTCTGATTTAACTGTATCAGATGACGATTCAACAATATATGGGTTATATTATGCAAATGAAAAATACTCTATTATTTATTCTAGGATTTAGTTTATTGAGTATCCTTTGTTCAGGATGTAACGATAAAAGAATAAAAACGAGCATAGACCTTCTTGAAAAGGATATTGTATTGATAGATTCACTGGATGTTCGAATGCATGGCAAAATAGCATCCTTTGATACTGTATCCTTGATAAAGGATTTGAGGATGATTGTTATTATTGATGGCTATTGTGGGATATGCTTTACACAATTAGAAAAATGGAAAAGTACATTAATACAAACCAATATGGTTGATACTTCAAAGGTGGATATTTTGTTTTATGTTCATGCCTATAATTACATCCCATTTGATTCTTATATTGAATCAATAGATTTTGAATATCCCATTGTTTATGATACTACAAATCTTATTTCTCGGATAAATAATATTCCAGAAAATAGCGTTTTTGACTGTTTTCTTTTAAAATTCGACACCATTGTAGTCGTTGGAAATCCGATACTTTTTCCTGAATTACAAAAAGTTTACAAAAAATATATTGATGGTTATAACCATTAGTTCAACTTGAAATGGATTTGTAAATACATGACAAATATTTCGAAACAGATAGAAAACTAGTTATATGTCAGCATTATAAAATAAATGGACGCACTTGCATATATTGTAATCGGTAAATAACGCCGAACGCTATACAATTTCTGAAATTTGTATTTCTTTTTCTGGGGTATGCACTTGATACATATTAAAAAGCATAGTAGATTTGGGGACTATGAGTATCCCCAAGAATCAAATGGAATTTGAGAAAATGTTTGCAACTGAAGAACAGTGGTTGTCCTATTTGAAAGAACTTAGGTTTCCAAAAGAATAAAAGGGGACTTCTTTTTCAAAGATTAATAGAACAAGGAGTTTCGCTTGTACCTGTTGAATATAAAGTAATTATGAGCATGTAACATGTGCATACCCCAGTTCTTTTTATATAAATTTAATTAAACTTCAATTGTTATGAAAAAAATGGTTTTGTTTATTTCGTGCGCTATTTTATTTTGCGCTACATTAGTGTTTAATATTCAAGTTGGTAGGTCAAATTCATCAGAAGATATTGCTTTGCAAAGTCTGAAGATTGCCCAAGCTGCCGCTGATGAACAGAATGTTACTGTCTGTTGTGCACCTTACGATAAAAAGTGTCTGGTAGGTGACAATGTTATTATATATGGCGTAGTTCCATGCTCATAGTCGTCAACTTAAGAACATAACGCGCAGTAAGTAAATGATTATATTTAATACTTTTTATACCCCTAGTTCTTGGAAGAATGGTGGTATTTTGCTTAGTTGATGCTTATTAACAATTAATATATTGAACGATAATATCTTACAGGCTTTAAAATGATTGATTTTTAGCGATTTTGAGTAAATTAGGTCAAAATCCTGGAAATATTGTAAAAAAATTACCCGAAAATTCGCAGTTAGAAATGTTTAGAACTATTCTGACAAGCTTTATACATCCGAATCATAAACTTTGCCTTTTGGCAAAAGAAATCAACTGGGACAGTTAGGAGAATAATATGATGAAACCCACATGGAATAAAAAAACTATCGCATTCTTGAATATATTCATGTGTGGATTCGATCAGACCATTAAAAACTTAATAAACGTTCTGATCAATTGGATGAGATTGAAACAGCAAGAAATTCTTGACTTTATTCTTTGGTTGTTATTCCAACCATACTTTTTGATTCCAAAAAGAATCATTTCCATAATAAGGATCAACTAATTGCTCCATTTATGTCCAAAGATAAGCTAAAATCCTATATAAAATCAACAATTCTTTTTGTCTCATTAATATTGGCTATTATTTCTATTAGGCTGTTTATAGCAGATATGTTTCATATCCCATCCCTCTCCATGTCACCCACACTCGAATCTGGCGACATTATTTTAGTCAATAAAATGAGTTATAGGCCACGAGTTGTTAAATTTCATAAGCTTTTTAAAGAAAAGAAACTGGAATATAAATGGCATAAGGGCATTGGTAATCCTCGAAAAGGCGATGTGTTTGTGTTTAACTGGCCAGATTATCTTTCGTTGGCTGAAGGTAATTCGAACTTTTATAAAGATTTTATTGTGAAGAGGTGCTTTGCGGCGAGCAACGATACAGTCCTTATTTTGAATGAAGGAATGAAGAATGAAGAAATGAAAGAAATAGTGAGAAATGAAAGAAATGAAGAGAATGAAGAAAATGAAAAGAATGAAGAGAATGAAGAAATGAAGAAAATAAGGGTATTGAGTTATGAGTATGAAGAAAAGCCATTGTTGTTTCCTTATGACAGTACGCTGAACTGGACAATTGATCATTACGGGCCGTTATGGGTACCGGGAAAGTGGAAGAAAATGAAACTGACGGGTGTTAGTACCAGTCATTATAAAGGAATGTTGCTATTCGAGGGCAACACAATAGATATTCGGAATGATTCTGTTTTTCTTAATGGTCAATATGCTTCTGAATACACTTTTAAAGAGAACTATTATTTTGTGGTTGGTGATAACTTTAACTATTCAATAGATTCCCGTTATTGGGGTTTTGTACCGGAAAAGAGTATTGTGGGGAAAGCTGTGCTGGTTCTGTTTTCACTAGACCCAGATGCAAAGTGGTATAGGAAGTTTAGGTGGGGGAGGTTTTTAAAGAGGATAGAATGAGTGGAAGGGTTCTGGGTGCTGGGTACTAGGTATTGGGTGCTGGGTACTAGGTGCTAGGTGCTGGGTGCTGGGTGCAGGTTTGATTGTTTGAAATTGTTTGATAAGGTTTGATAGGGTTTGATAGGGTTTCAAACATTTTCAATTCTTATTAAAAATT
Source organism: uncultured Bacteroidales bacterium (assembly GCA_964560225.1). Lineage (GTDB taxonomy): Bacteria > Bacteroidota > Bacteroidia > Bacteroidales > UBA10428 > UBA5072. The sequence goes on along the minus strand of CAZLLD010000064.1, from coordinate 7,030 downwards.
CGTAAAAATCATAGGGTCAACTAACTTGATAATCCAAATGATGCATTTTGTTAATAACAAGGCGTTTAGCTCATATTTAAAGCTTATGGGCAATTTCTTACGGAATAATATTTTTTTTATCTCTTATGTAATAGTATCATTTTCCATGATATTATATCATGAATGTTGGCTTGACGAGGCTCATGCATATATAATTGCCAAATACAAAAACATATGGGAAATTTTTCAGCATGCCAGATTCGATGGTCATCCTGTTTTGTGGCATCTAATACTTAAAGCGACTATTATATTAAAATTGCCTTATGTATCCATACAGGTAATAAATACAACATTTAACTGCATTGCAGTTTGGCTTTTAATAACATATTCTCCATTTAATCGAATATATAAATACCTTCTCGCTCTCGGATATTTTATTTTCTTTGAATACAACATTGTAGCGAGAAATTATTCATTAATGATGGTAATATTGTTTTTGATTGCAATTATTTATGAATCAAAGGAAAATAAAAGATATTCATATATCATTTTATTATTACTGCTTGCATTTACACACTTTTTTGGTTTAATTCTTTCCGCCCTTATTTTTGTATACTCAATTATAAATGAAGGTTTTATTAAAAAGACCAGATGGTTAATTCAAATCTCATTAGGATGCATAGGATATTTATTAATTTGTATTCTATTATTTAGATTTCCTGATGAAGCATCATTAATTCCTCCATATCAATCCATTTCACTTAATAGTATCTTTTCTCAGTTAAGTGTAATTTTGAATAGTTTATTACTTATTCCGGGTTATTTCTATTCATTTGATATTGATGATATTGTAAGTGTTACTAAGCTGGTAATCTCAATTATTGTTTTTATTGGATTAATCTATTATATGGTCCATAAAAAACAATTAATACTTATGATTTTGATTTACCTGATTACTATACTAACTTTTAGAATCTTTATTTATTCAGGGGGCATTTGGAATATTGGGGTTATTTGGTTAGCAATTATTTTCTTCAGTTGGATCTCCCCAAATTCTATTCTTAAATCTATTCAATTATCATATTCATCAATAATCGTTATTGTTATTTTAATATTTCATTGTTTTTTTGGATTTGAATGGATTTATCTGGACAAAAATTCAAATTTTTCATCGTCTAAGATATATGCTAATTATATAAACAGTTATAGTAAAACTCATCACAATCTCAGTATTTACTTTGATTTAAATGATCCCTGGTGGGGAGAATCAATTGTCCCTTATTTGGATGATGATATTAAAATATATGGAATAGATTTAGTTCCTGTTCAAGGAGATTTGAATACAAAGAATTGTCTTATTATGGTTGATAATTATGCTATAATAGAAAACAATGAAGAGATACTATTTTCATCGTCTGACCCGGAATTAAGGGGCAGATGTAATTTTCTGATAAAGAAATTTGAAGAAAAAAGTAATGATATTGACCATACTTCACCCTAACAAATGATAGAATTGTATACGCCTTTACTGTATTGTCCGTATGAATATTTTGAACAACAAAAATAAAAAACAATGAGCTTAATTAATTATTATGAATTTCGCACAATTCAAAAAGTGAAGATTCTTACAATATTTTTCATTCTTTTAATGACAACTTTTCTATTGGGATGTAAAAGACATGATGACCCTGATGCAGCTATTGTGGATGTTTCAAAAATATCTGTTGATGGCATAATCCTTAAAAATTGGTATTTATTAGGGCCATTTTTATCGAATGGCCAGGCAGATTACCTAAATTATGATAATTTAAAAACTTATAATTCTGACGAAGCCTCCATTGACTTTGTGCAAATAAAAGAGATAAGAGCTCATAATGACAACCAAGGCCAACAAATTAAACTTGTGTATGGACTATATAAAAGTAAGGTTCATATTGTTGACTTCAATGAAGTATTAGGAATTAATCCAGAGCCTTCAGTGAGTGGAAATATGTATGCTGCTTGTGAGATATATTCTGACAAAGAAAAAACAATAAGGTTGGACTTTACCAGTGATGATGGGGCAAAAATATGGCTCAACCACAAACAAATACTCAGTATTGACAAAGCATCATCTGTTCGCGATTACGAAAATTATATTGAACTAGACTTAAAGAAGGGTTATAATTTTCTATTAATCAAGGTTTACAATGGAGCTAATAATTGGCAGATGATTGCTAAGCTGCAAAATGATAGTCCTGAAGGGATGGAACAATATTTAAAAACATGCAATAATATCTTAACTAACAATTTTTTAAATAATAGTATTATTGATACCTTTTCTACAGTAGAGCTTGTGAAAGCAATTGCTGGACAAAATAGATTCATACGTATATATAATAGTCAATCACAGATTTGTTTCAACGATTCTGTAAAAAATCAAATAAATGTTTCTTCCTTTCAAAATGGACTGTACACCCTATACCTGGATATAAATAACACAACACTGCAACAGTTTTTTTATCGAGGAAACCTGATTGACGAAATAAACTCAATTATCAAAAGATTATCTAAATTGCAACTTAGTAACAACATAAAGAATAGTATCTATGCATATACCTATAGATTTAATCATTTAATGAACCCCCGGAATACCCCTAAAACATTTTCAGAAAATCAACTTTGGCAAACAAAAATGATAAGTATCTATAGCAATCTCAATCACATTCTGGATAAGATTAATAAAAATGAAGATCCAATCAAAAATGCCCCAGGTTATCATATAGGTACCTATATTTCAGATATTGATAACCATGTACAGTATTATTTAATAAATGTGCCTCAGAGTTATACTAAATCCAGAAAATATCCTTTAATGATATTTATGCCCTTTATAGAAACAGCACACAGGCCGTATCTAGAATGTGTCAAAACGGCTAATCAGGCTGTAACTGATAACTTTCAACGACTGGCGGACAAATTCGATGTTTGTGTTGTAAGGCCATTTGGCAGGGAGGTAGATAAATATAATTTCAATTCAATTTTTGAAACCGATTTTTTTGAAACCATAAACTCAGTAAAGGAAAATTTCAATATTGATACTACCCGGCTTTATTTGACAGGATCATGTTCCGGTGGATTTAAAGCATTAGAATTGGCTACACGATATCCTCATATGTTTGCAGCAATCGGACTGATTTCACCTGTTTTTAAAAAAAATTATTCAAATGAAAGCTTATTGATTTTGAATGAGCCATACAACTTTATGAAGAATATCAGCAATATACCGGTTTACATACTACATAGCAGCGTCGATATTCACACTCCGGTAATAAGTAGTGATGAATTTGTTGAAGAAGCAAAAGGCTATAATATGCGTAATATTCACTATTACAGAACTGATAGGATACTGGATATGTATTACTGGGAACAACATTCTGATTCTGTTGCTGAATTTATTACAAAGTATTCATTAAGCTCACAGCCAGGTAATATTAGTTTTTCGACAAATCAATTAAAATACAATACTGCTTATTGGTTCAAAATCATAGATAAAGCCGATTCAATTGCTGAAGTTGAAGTAAAGTCAAATTCAGATAATACAATAAACATATTAACACAGAATGTTAATTCTTTTGAGCTGGATCTGGAAAAAATGCCCTATGATAAGAGTATGCCACTGAAGGTTTATGAAAACAACAAGTTAATATTCAACAATACAACAACAGAGAAGGTTTTAAAATTTGGTAACGAGAATATAAATAAGCTTCATAAAACATCAACAGTTGAAGGGCCGCTTAACGATGCTCTTATTCATAGTTTCATTGTTGTTAAAGGAACAATAGGGAATTCAGCAGAAAACAGAAAGATAAGCGACTTAGCCGATTCGATAAATGCAATGTGGATATCTAAATATTTTAATGAATGCAGAATAAAAAAAGATGTTGAGGTTACAGACGACGATATTAAAAATAGCAATCTGGTTTTATTAGGAAATTTTGCTTCAAATAAAATTTTAAAACAAATAAATAATAAGATACCTCTCACTATTAATGCTACAGATATAAAAATAGGGAAAGAACAAGTTAAAGGAGAAAATCTTGGTTTTTATATGGTTTATCCTAATCCTTTGAACCCCAAAAAATATGTTGCTATAATTGGATATAATAAAGAGATTAGTTTGGGTTATTCAGATGTAGGGAACTCACAATATGAATCAACAAGTAGTATTTCAGTACAGGATATCTCCAGTTATGGCTTTTATGATTATAAAGTCTGGAGTAATTCCGGACATTACTATTCAACACAAACTAAAGGATTCTTTGATAATAACTGGAAGTAGTGAACAAAACATTATACACTAAAGAAATTAGAATCAAATGTGAATTATGAAATACATGAGAACGATTAGCTCCATTTTTCTCCTTTTGATTTTCATTATTATATACTGTTGTAAATCAAATGAGAAATTTAAACAAGGTCTTATAAATCTTGAAAATGTTTCCGCAGAAAATATAAAAATTAGCACAATCGCTGATAGTATTTATTATATCAAACTGGAAACATCAAATGAATGTCTGATAAAAAATATACAGAAGATATATGTTGACAAAGAATTAATTTTCATTTTGGATAATAATGAACGGCTGCTTCTTTTTGATCGTGACGGTAAATTTTTAAACCAGATCGGAAGAATTGGAAAGGGGCCAGGTGAATACAGCATAAATGATTTTTCGGTTGACTCAGTAAACAATATAGTATATATCCTTGATGCGAGACAAATTCTTGGGTATAATTATTCTGGTGAATTTATTAACATACAAATTAGTGTTAATCGTTGCGTAAACCTTTTTTACAATAACAATTTTTTCTATTGCTATACTCCTTCCGAACTCTGTTTTTCAAATTCTTCAAATGAATACAATATTCATGTACTTGATTCAACCGGTTCAAAAGTTAATTCATTCCTTCCTGTCCCAAATATCAAAAGAGAGATCCCAATGTTTGTCTCAACAGGTCAGTTTTATTCATTAGGTAATGAGGTGTTTTTATTGGAACAAAGCAGTAATAAGATATACACGTTGGGGATCAATGGTATTTCAATTAAGTATGAATTTATAAATGGAAGTAATAAAGATATTGAGAAAAACAAAGACCAGAATGGCACTGATGATAACAACAAAATGGCATGTTATAGAGTATTCGAGAATAAAAAATATTTTCTAATGAATTACGATTTTGGAAGCGTACAGAACTGCGTATTTATTGATAAAAAATTCAATTCATTTTCCAATATTAAAACAAAAGATAACATTATTGGTTTCGAGGATGATATTACCGGGGGTTTACCAATTTCACCTGAACATATTTTTGATAATATGTTAATAGATATTATACAACCTTCTGAAATTATTGAAAGTAATCATGATTATGACAAGATATATAATTTGACCAATTTATCAATGGATGATAACCCTGTTCTTTCTGTATGTTTAGTTAAAAAAGGTACTGGGTGATGGGGACTAGGTGCTGGGGACTAGGTGCTAGGTTCTAGGTTCTGGTTTAAAAAACTTCGGACTTCGGTGTTCAGTGTTTCTTGTTCAATGTTCAGTGTTCGATGTTCGGTGTTCGGTGTTTGTTTGTTTGATAAGGTTTGAAATGGTTTGATTAGGATGTTTCAGGTTGTTTCAGGTTGTTTCAGGTTGTTTCAGATTGTTCAATATAGTTCATTTCTGAAACCATCTGGAACCATCTGAAACAACTTCAAACGTGTTTCATATTGTTCCATGTTGTTCTATATTGTTCAAAATAGTTTATTCCCGAAACTATCTGAAACCATCTGGAACCATTTGAAACCACATCAAACATTTTCTTCAAACGCGCAGCCTCAAACTTCATCTTCAAACGTTATCAAACCTTTCAAACATTTTTACTATATTTATCACGGTTAATGTTGACGGTTGTAGTGAAGTTTGTTGAAAGGAGGGTGATTAACCAAAAATTGCATCATATACACTCACACTATGAACCCTGTTAAGTGCTTTGTTGTTGCTTTGCTGTTACTATCTGTTCGTGTTTCCGGTCAGCATACCTTTACCCTGTCAGATGCCATACGAATTGCCACCGATAGTTCGCTCACTGCTTTCAGATACCAGAATCTTTATCTGGCCAGCTACTGGGATTACCGTTCCTATCTTGCCCTGAAGAAGCCATCGTTAACGTTGAACACGACACTGATCGACTATAACCGGACACTTACCAAGCGCTATAATTCGGTACTCGATCGTGATGAATACCGGCAACAGCAGAATATCTATTCCTATGCCAACGCGTCTGTAAGTCAGAACGTACCCTTTACCGGCGGATCGATATACATTGACAGCGAGGTTGGAAGATTACAGAATTTCGGCACTGACGAATACACACAGTTTTCCACCGTGCCGTTGCGTATAGGGTTTATACAGCCTTTGCTGGGCTATAACAACTTTAAATGGAAACGAAAAATTGAGCCGCTGAAATATGAGAAAGCCCGCAAACAATACATTATGTCGGCTGAAACCATTTCCCTGCAAATAACTGATTATTTCTTTTCGCTGCTGGAAGCTCAGAATCGCGTAGCTATGGCAACTACCAACATGGCCAATTCCGATACACTTTATCAGATCGGACTGAAGCGACTGGAAATTGCCACTCTGTCGCAGGCAGACGTGCTCACCTTAAAAGTAGATGCGCTCAATGCCCGCAATGAACTGGCAAATGCCATGAAACAACTCAGCAGTGCCCGGTTTTCGTTCTTCTCCTTTTTGCGTTTACCCGAAGATCCTGATATTGTTCTTACCTTACCCGACTTACTTTCTTCTTTCCAGGTTGATTTTAGCAAGGCTTTGACTGAAGCGCAAACCAATAATCCCACCTTGCTCGACTCACGGCAGCAGCTGTTGGAATCGGCAAGCCATGTGGAACAGGTTAAGAGAGAAGGGTTGCTGAATGCCTCATTGACTGCCAGCTATGGCCTTAACCAGCAACATTCAAACCTTCCCGACGCATACCGCAATCCGCTTGATCAGCAACG
>CAZLLD010000063.1:0-19979 GCA_964560225.1 uncultured Bacteroidales bacterium | reverse complement strand
CCTTCAGCGATGCCACTTCACCAACAAGCACGGTAGAAGTTGACCTGTATGGCAGCTATATTTTCCGTTGGACAGAGACCAACGGAAATTGCACCCAATCGGATGAGGTGACTGTTAATTTTGGCGAAATACCAGAATTGATACTTCAATTTGTAAGAGATACCATTTGCAGTAATGAAACTACTAATATTCCGTTATCAAGCACAGTTTCGGGATCAACTTACAGTTGGATTGTTGAATATGGGAATCATCTGGGCGCTGTTGACGGATTCGGAGATGTAATCAGTCAAACACTCATTAATTCTTCGGATAGATATGATTCCGTAATATATAAAATAGTCCCTGAAGGCCCGGCGCCCACGCAATGTGTTGGTTCTGTTGATACTATTGTTATATTCGTAGAACCCGTTGCTAATGTTTCTGTCACTCCAAAGCGCGACACCATTTGCAATGACGATCAGGTTGGCATAAAGGTCAAAAGTAATACTATACCTACCCGTCCAGTGAAATTCAGATACACAACACAGGCAACAAGTGGAGTTACCGTGCTACCTTCTTCAGGCATAGGTTTAGATAATGACTTTACACTGACCAATACGATCACGAACAGCACCGACACGGCTCAACTGGTTAAGTTCATCATCACACCATATACCAGACAAGCCGGATCTGATGCAGAAAAGTGTGCAGGAATAAACGATACGGCATATATATGGGTAGAGCCCACGGCAAAAGTACTGGCCACCCCGCAACAGGATACGATCTGCAATGAATCACCGGTGAGTATCCGTCTGAGCAGTCCGACAGGACCGACTCGTGAGGTACGTTATCGCTATACTACGGAAGTCAATGCCGGAGTAACCGTAACGCCCAACAGCGGAAACGACCTTACTCGCAATACGACTCTGACCAACACCATTGAAAATACCACCGACACGGCTCAACTGGTTAAGTTCATCATCACACCATATACCAGACAAGCCGGATCTGATGCAGAAAAGTGTGCAGGAATAAACGATACGGCATATATCTGGGTAGAACCTACCACTAGAATTACGGCCACCCCGGCAAGTGATACTTTATGTTCTGGTGAAACAGCAACCATTCAGTTGAACAGCATCAGCAGCCCCACTTTGCCTGTATTGTTCAGGTATGAAACACAAATTCCTTATGGAATAACTGTAAATTCAGGGATTCAGAATGCATTGCCCAATGGGTTTACCATATCAGATGTGATTGAGAATTCAACGGACACGGCAAAAAGGATTCTTTTTATTGTTACTCCTTATACACAGGACGGTGTGGGTATTGAAAAATGTCCAGGAATTTCAGATACAACTGAGATTTGGGTAGAACCGGTTCCGAAAATCAGTCTCGATCCGGCAATCGATACGATTTGCACTTCATTGCGGCCATTGATCAGTTCAACAACACCAACCCGCTCGCTTAAGCCTGTAAGATTTATATATGAAGCGGAATACAACTTTATGGATGTGGAAGTATTCTATGCCCAGGATACTTTTGATCTGGCACCGGGTAGTGCTACCATTATTGATTCAATAGTAAATCATTCTGATGTTCCGCAGCGGATTACCTTTATTGCCTATCCCTATCTGAAAGCTTGGTGCGGGGCTCATAAATGCAGCGGAATACCCGATACCAGCTATGTATGGGTAGCACCTTCTTTAAAGATCATTGTAGATACCATTTCTACCTACATTGGAGGTCGCCATATCAGTTGCTACGGACGGCATGATGGTTTTATCAGATTACAACCATCAGGAGGGATTACCGCATTCCCGGAATACAATGACCCCAAATTTTTGAACTATTCATGGAATAGTGGGCAAGCGACAAGGGATATAGAAAATCTGTATGCTGGGGAATATAGGATTGCAATAAATGATAAGCTTTTGTGTGCGGATACGGATTCATTTACATTAATACAGCCTGACATACTGCAATCACAAATTGTGGATGTTGTGGAACTGAGCTGTTATGAGCCTTTTGGAACCATCGCTCCTTTGACTAATGGCGGAACAGCAGGTTATTCATACTTTTGGATTGTTGCACCTGATCAAAAGTATAAACCTGCAACAACCAGAGATACAATCGACTTTGTTATACCCGGGCATTACTATCTGCAGGTTACTGATACCAACGGATGTTACTTTGAAACCAGCAGGATGATCAATCCTCCGGGAGCTGTTGAAATTGTTGCACAACCAACTAAGGAATACAGGGGCTATGAGGTCAAGTGTTACGGCGATAATTCGGGTGAGCTGGGATCAAGAAATGATGACCAGAAAACGCTAACCTATCATTGGCAGAGTGACAACGGATTTGACACCACTTTTACAAATAGTGTACGATTTAATTATCTGCACAACCTGTATGCCGGTCGGTATACCCTTGACTATATTGATGAATCCAATGGTTGTTCAGGATCTGAAGTAATAGACCTGGATCAACCCGATCCGGTTCGTATAAACCAGGCAACTGTATCGACATATCCCGGAGGATATAATGTGACATGTTATGGGTCGGAAGACGGCAGTATTCAATTGAACAGCATTTCCGGCGGCCATGAGAATACCTATGAGTACTTGTGGAAAACCCTGTCAGGAACAGAGATTATTGATCCATTATCCAAAAACCAGGAAAATCTTTCAGCCGGAATTTATGAGATAACAGTTGCAGACACCTTCGCCTGTGCTGTAACAGACACGTTTGAATTAATACAACCATCGGAAATTTCCATTAATGCTGAAGTTTCCTTATCCAATAACGGAGAATACAATATAAACTGCAATGGCGAAAGTACAGGTTATATCAAACTTCAGGTTTCAGGAGGTGGTTCGGGAGTGTACAATTATCAATGGGAACAGAAGCCCGAAGCATCCAGTGAGATCAACAATCTGCCTGCAGGAGATTATTTTGTTACGGTTACCGATGGGTTGGGATGTTTGAAGAAGGACACTTTCAAGATGACTCAACCTGCGCCGCTTGTAATAGATGCTGCCGATTTGTCAAGTCATCATGGTTATGAAATCTCCTGCTTTGACGGATCGGATGGATCAATCCGCATCTGGCCGTCAGGAGGAGCTTTACCATATAGCTATGATTGGACGCAAAATGAATCCTCGCTTGGCCGCGATACCAGTTATATTGATAATCTTCAGGAAGGAGTCTATCATCTTTTATTACAGGATGCCAATGGCTGTGAGACTTCCTGGCAGGGTACACTAAAACAACCTGCTGCCTTAATGCTTATAATTGAAAGTCATAATATAAACTGTACAGGAACTGTATTGGGTTCTGCACAGGCTTCTGTTACCGGAGGTATTCCCGGCTATGATTATAATTGGGATAATGGAGCCACCGTGCCTGCTATTAGCGGGCTTAGTGCAGGTGATTATGAATTAACCGTAACAGATGAAAACCTATGCGTGGCAAAGGATACTGCCTTCATTGAGCAAAACACGGAAGTACTGGTAGAAATTCAAGTGCTTAACCCGATATCATGTAATAAAGGCTCGGATGGCGTATTGGAAGCAGTGGCCACCGATGGAGTAGGCTCATACGAATATGAATGGCAGGATGGATCTGCTGAGCAAACCCTATCCGATGTGCCTGAGGGTACTTATTCAGTAATTGTTACAGACGAAGGTGGTTGTGTGGGTAATGCGTCAGTCAACCTGGCAGATCCGGAGCCGCTGATTCCCGTTGTTTCTGTTACTGATGCCAGTTGCTTTGGCTACAATGATGGTTTGGTTGAACTTGGCGCTGTGGGCGGAACTCCGGGATATGGTTACCGTTGGGATAATATTACTATTAGCGGGAATGAGGTTGATAACCTGAAAGCAGGAGTTTATTCCTTGATAGTTACTGATGCCGAAAACTGCGCCACAGATACCCAGATAATAATCGGACAACCTGCAAGACTCACCATAACCTGGGACGAGAACAACAGTGTGATTCCTTATTGTTCTGAATGGCATAATGGAACTGTTGCCATAACAGTACGTGGCGGTACAAGGGATTATGAATTTGAATGGACTGATTTCAGTGAAGAAGGAGATTCAATTCTTGAGAACGTAACTGAAGGAAAGTATATTGTAGCTGTTACGGACGCGCATGGTTGCTATACTGACACGACCATCATATTGAAATCACAGAACAATACCTGCCTGGTTGTTCCTACTGCTTTTACCCCGAATCCGGAGCTTGACAATGCCAATAATACCTGGGAAGTCATGTATATTTCAGAAGATGGCAGTGAAGAACCTTTCAGTGCCAGGTATCCGAATGGAAGCATGAAGATCTATGACCGATTGGGGAACCTTGTTTACAGCTGTTCAGGAGGATGTCCTGAACCCTGGGATGGAGAGGATAACAGAGGCGTTCGCCTTCCTGTTGATACCTATTATTACGTTATTGAACCCGGTCATGGAGCCTCATCACTGCGGGGCATCGTTACCATCATACGTTAAACCTCCTGATTTTCAGATAACCTGTTCAATTATAATGCTTTCCTGAGAACCTTTTGGGGTTTCTTACGTATTAATACTGATCACAAAATCAAAGACCTGAAATTTGCCCAGACCTTTTCAGATATCGTTTTGTTTGACTAAAAATTCGTTCCGGCTGTGTTCCATACTTTTTGCTCTGGCATTGTCCTTTGCAGGGTATTCTCAGCAGCTTCCACGGTTCAATCAGTATGCTGACAATGAGTTTCTCTTTAATCCTGCTGTAGCCGGTTACGATGGCAGAACAATTGCCAACCTGTCTGCCCGAAAGCAATGGATGGGTTTTGCCAATTTTACACCAAGTTCGTATATAGTCAGTCTGCAGGGAAGGATTCTGAAAAGTGGTTACAGAATCAAACCAGGTGCGGGACACAATGCATTTCGCAAGCCCAGCAAAGGAAGGGTCGGATTGGGGGGTATTGTTTACCACGATCTGAATGGCGCCATTGAGCGCACCGGAGGGCAATTCAGCTATGCCTATCATGTTTTTATAAGAAATTCGCAACTTTCCTTCGGCCTTACCGGAAACGTTTTCCAATACAGGATCAGCAGGGACCGGGCACAGTTGAAAAATCCTGAAATTGATCCGTTGGATGGATTAATCGGGAAATCTACCCTGGTGCCCGATGCAGGTATCGGCATCAATTACATGACAGCAAATTATCATGTTGGATTTTCAGTAGCTCATATTTTTCAATCCAAGCTGAAGTTGGGAAATGCAGCTGATTTTAAAAGTTCAGAAGAAACCCGGATTTTAAGGCATTATATTCTGGTGGCAGATTACAGGGTGAATGCAACAAGAAAAACCGACTGGGAGTATGAGCCTTCCGCATTGTTGCTGTTCAATGAAAATCTGCATGTACAGGCCCAGGTTACCATGAAAGCATTTTACAAGCGCCAGTATTGGTTTGGACTTTCCGGCCGAACAACAGGTGATATTATCGCCATGGCAGGATTGAAGTTTGGCAAGTATTATTTTGGCTATGCCTATGATTACGGCTTCAACGGCATTTCACGCTATACCTTTGGTTCTCATGAGATATGCATCAGTGCCAAGTTTGGTGATACCGCACGCAGATACCGCTGGCTCGACAGATACTAGAAATTTTTCTTAAGCCGCAGGAGTACCCTGTTCACAGCAATTTGCTGTCAGTCTTTCGTAACCGAAATCTTCTTCCATTCCCTGTATCCCATACCGGCCAGCAGCAAAACCAGCAATATGGAACTTGCCAGGGATATTTTTTCTCCGATGAAATAACTTTTCGGATGGAAGCGGAATTCAATGGTGTGACTGCCTGCAGGAATTACCATGGCTCGCAACAGGTAATCGGCTCTGAAGTGTGGCGCAGATTTGCCATCTACAAATGCCTCCCAGCCCTTGTCGTAATAAATTTCAGAAAATACAGCAAGCTGGTCGGTTTGTGACGTGCTCGAATACTTCAGATAATTTGCCCGGTATTCGGTCAGCGATATTTTTGCAGTACTGTCAAATGCCGGTTTGAAATCCTTCAGCAATGCAGAGAATCGTTCATCAACCACGGCCTGTTCCGATGGTTTGAATGTAGCAATAGCTGCAATTTCAGCATCGGCATCGGGAACCGTCACAAATTCCTTAACAAACCAGGCATTACCCAGCTCATGTTTGTTTACCAGTGGGGGAGCATCAGGGTTGTAAATAATGTAGCGGGTGTTGAGCATGTTCATGGCATTCAGGGTGGCCATGGTGCTGTCCACAGCCTCGGGAACAGGCCTTTTCTGCAATGTATTGATGATGCTCATCATTTCATACTGGATGTTGTGGTCGAACAGTTCCTGGAACCTGCGCATTTTGGCCCCGTGATAACCTCCCAGTGATTTGTGAAAATATGAGGTGCTGGCATCCATCAATGGGCTGAGCGACATATTCAATACTTTGAAGCTGGGATCCTGGTCCTTCATAATTAATATATCTGCCGTAGAAGGCGTGAATGGGTTCTTGTCTTCTTTCTTGGTTACAAAGTCCTTGCTGTTCAGGTATCTTTTATTCACCGGCCACAAATCAACAAGAACCAGTAATGACAGGAGAATTACAAGCGAACTGAATTTTACTTTTTTCAGAAACGCAAAATAAACGAGAACGGCAGTTAAAGCAATAAAAATAAGGGAACGGAAGGCATCCGTACGCAACATGCTGAGACGATCCTGCTGAATGGCATCAACAATTTCCCCCATACCTTGTGAACGGTACTGATCATCATAGGGTGAGGTCATGTCGAATGATCCTGATATGGCCATAATCAACAATATGATTCCGCCCAAACCAATCGCAGAAAATTTCAACGCCTTCATGAATTCCTTCTTCGGGATTTCACCTGTTAATATTTCTTTAACTGTTAATATGGCCAGCAAGGGCATGGCAAATTCAGCCATGATGAGCGTCATGGACACACTTCGGAATTTGTTGTAACCCGGGAAAAAATCGAACATCAGGTTGGTCAGTGCATTGAAATTATGACCCCATGAAAGCATGATCGAAAAAACGGTAACAGCAAAAAGCCACCATTTCATGGGCCCTTTGACCAGAAACATACCCAGTATAAACAGGAACACAATTACCGCACCAATATATACCGGGCCATTGGTGGTGGGTTGTTTTCCCCAATAGAGCGGAACATTGGCACAGAATCTTTTTGCCTCTGAATTTCCGTAGCGGCTTTTGATGAGGTCATAGGTGTTGGAACCGGCTTTTAATTCACCTATTGTGTTACCACCATTAATGTTGGGTATCAGCAAACTGAAAGTTTCGCCGATTCCATAGCTCCATTGAGTGGCATAATCCTTATCGAGTCCGGTAGTTTTGTTTTCGGCATTCACCGACAGCTCAGATTTTCCGCGGATGGAGTATTTACCGTATTCGTATGTGGTATATAAACTGCTGAAATTGGCACCGACAGCTAAAATAACAAAAAGGACCATCCAGGCAACAGGTTTCAGGAATTCTTTATAGTTTTTGGTTTTAATCGTATTTGCCAGTTCAAAGATTCCCAGGATCAGGATAATAAGAAAAGTATAATAGGTGATCTGAACATGGTTGACAACGATTTGCAGACCAAGAAAAAGACCGACAATCAGGCTTCCGAGTACAGCTTTGCCTCTAAAAGCGGCATAAACTCCTGCAATAATCGGGGGCATGTATCCGAGAGCAAAAACTTTGGAAACGTGGCCCGCCTCAATAATGATTAAGAAATATGTTGAAAATGCATATGCAATGGCACCTGCCATGCTCAGCCACGGGTTCACGCCGAAGAGCAGAAATGCCAGGTAGGCGCCCACCAGGTATAAGAAAATAAAACATACCGGACGAAAATTGTAAAGAGTAAAAAATCCGTGAACCTGTCGCAGCAAATTTGATTTATATTGAGTTGAAACCAGGTACGCGGGCATTCCGCCAAACATGCTGTTGGTCCAGAGTGGCTCCTCACCATATTTTTCACGATGGTCAACCACTTCTTTTGACATTCCTTTGAACTGAGTAATATCGTGTTGACTGATTTTTTTGCCTTCAAAAACGTCCGGAACAAAATAGATAATGGAAATGAAGAAAAATATTATTAACGGAGTGATGTAATTGATCGCCGTTTTATTGATAATTTTATTCATGATATTTTTTTTGTAAAGTAAAACTAATTTTACAGTCGCTCAAAGATTTCAAACCAAAATTTCAGTATTCGCATGGTCCTTCATGTCTTCACACAGGTCTCAGATTATAGTATTGAATTTTTGAAAATGCTGGTGAATAAATTCAACATCGAAGATCATGTGGTTGTATTTCGTTCCAGAAATAGAATGTCCGAAGCAGAAGCCATATACCCGAAGGTGCTTTTTCTTACAAGCCGCAAAGATGTTATTTCCATGTTGGCTCCCTTACTAAATAAAGCTGAACGTGTTATCTTCCACTCATTCCCAGTTTCCCGGTCCTTGTTTTTCTGGATTCGTCACATACAGATCATGAAAAAATCTGTTTGGGCAGTTTGGGGACAGGATGCATACTGGTACAAGTATTGCAGAAAAAAGCCGGAAGAACGATTATATGAATTGCTGCGTGGGATGTTGATTAAAAGACTGGATGCAATCATATGTCCCATTTATAATGATTACAGATATATTGTTAATCATTATAAAACAACTGCCAGGTATTTGAATGGGATGTATCCTATTCCAACTGATTTTGATATGTTGCGTTCCCTTCGGAATTTTGCGCAAAGAAATGAATGTATTCATATTCAAGTAGGAAATTCAGCAAATCCTACCAATAACACCCTTGAAATCCTTCTTATGCTTGCTCGTTATCAAGAGAAAAATTTTCGAATATTTTGTCCGGTTTCATATGGGGATTCAAATTATGCTGAATTGGTTGTGAAAACCGGAAAGGATTTGTTTGGGGACAGATTTAGTGCTCTTACCAGGTTTCTGGACCGAACAGAATATGCCAATTTTATAGCTGGAATTGATATTCTGGTTATGAATCATCAAAGACAACAAGGTCTGGGGAATATATTTTCATACCTTTATCTGGGCAAAAAGGTTTATATTCGAAGCGATAATTCTTCTTATTCCTTTTTCGGACAGAATGGCATTCAGGTATATGATACTGAACAATTGTATTATTCAGCGGATGAGGCTGATCTGCTTAAAATGGATCAGGTTGTTTCAGAAAGCAACATGCGAAAGACAGAGGCTTTATTAGACCCTGACTTAATCAGTGCCGGCTGGGCTCAAATCTTATAATAAGGACTGCAATCCATGGTTAATGTAACAAAAACATATATTCCTGATAAGAAAATCTACCAGCAGTTTGTTGATCAGATTATGTCTTCGGGCTGGCTAACAAACAACGGAGAAATGGTTCAAAAGCTTGAAGAAGAATTGAAAAAATTTCTGCATGCGGATTATCTTATTTTAACGGTAAACGGCACTTGTGCTTTGCAATTGGCCATTAAGCTGCTGGGGTTAAAAGGTGAAGTAATTACCTCTCCATTTACTTTTGCTGCAACTGTTAGCAGCCTGGTTTGGGAAGGAATTGAACCCGTGTTTGCTGATATTGATGAGAAAACTCTGAATATAGATCCGGCCAATATTGAGGAAAAGATTACTTCCAGGACCTCTGCAATTCTTCCAGTGCATGTTTTTGGAAATCCATGTGCTGTTCATGAAATACAAAGAATTGCTCAAAACAAAAATCTGTATGTAATATATGATGCTGCACATGCGTTCGATGTCAGACTAGGAACTTCAAGCATCTGTGATTTTGGCGACATTTCTGTTTATAGTTTTCACAGCACCAAAATCTTTCATACCATTGAAGGAGGAGCACTGGTTGTGCATTCAGAGGAACTTTATCGAAAGGCACAACTGATGCGCAATTTTGGGATTCCTGGTTATGACAGAATAACTGAACTGGGAGTCAATTTTAAAATGAATGAATTTCAGGCAGCCATGGGGCTTTGCGTATTGAATGATTTTTGCGACATCAGCCTTCTAAGAAAAAGTGTATACATGCGCTATCAGGAGGCGTTTGTTTCACTTTCAAATATTCAACTGCAAGAGGTAAATACTGGTGCTGATTATAACTATTCTTATTTTCCGGTTATATTCAAAGACGAAGAAACACTTCTTATCATTAAGGAAAAACTGAATCGTAAGGAAATATTTCCCAGACGTTATTTCTACCCGTCATTGAACAAACTGCCATATCTTCAAAGCTATCAACGTGCTCTTGTTTCAGAATCCATAGCTTCCCGTATTCTTTGCCTTCCGCTTTATTATGACCTTGATCCGGCCGTTCAGGATCATATCATTGAAACAATCATTAAGCATGCCTAATATGGAGACTTCTTTTTATTCCAAAGAAGAACTTGAGAAAATTCATTTCAGATCACTTGGGTCTGATGTGTTGATAAGCCGTAAATGCAGTATTTATGGAGCGAATCAAATATCCATCGGAAATCATGTGCGGATTGATGATTATTGTATTCTTTCAGGACTAATTAATATTGGGTCATATATCCATATCTCTGCCTTTTCTGCTTTATACGGCCGGTTTGGAATTACCCTTGAGGACTTCACCACCGTTTCTGCAAGAGTTTTGATATTCAGTCAAAATGATGATTATAGCGGCAGCTTTCTTACCAATCCCATGGTCCCGGAAAAATATACAAATGTATCAGGGGGGATGGTTACATTAAAAAGGTTTTCAATCATCGGAGCAGGATCGGTTGTTTTGCCAAAGGTTACGTTAAATGAAGGTGCAGCAGTTGGGTCTATGAGCTTGGTTAATAAGGATATAGATGAGTGGTCGATATATGCTGGTATTCCAGTTTCATTCAAAAAGAAAAGGAACACTGATATGATATCACTTGCCAACAGATGTCTTAATGAGTGAGAAAGGAAAGTATGAAGTTGAATATTCTCATGGTCCTGGACAAGGAATTCCCGCCTGACGAGCGTGTGGAAAAGGAAATTCATACTCTTTTAGAGAATGGCTTCACAGTATCTATTGCAACATGTACCTTTAAAAAACTTCCGGAAAAGGAACATTTTAACGGGTATACCATTTATCGGAAACGATTGTCACGGCTTTTATACAAAAGTTCGGCAGCCATTCTCCTGTTGCCATTTTATTTTCGGTTTTGGCATAATTTCTTAAATGGAATTTTGAATAAAGAGCATTATGACATCATTCATATTCACGATTTGCCTCTTTCAAAAACAGGATATCAGTTGGCTGAAAAGTATAACTTGAAACTGGTTTGTGATCAGCATGAATTTTATAGTAACTGGATTATCAGAACCAGGCATTATAATACTTTACAGGGGTACCTGTTAAGATTGAGTCCATGGAAGAAATATGAGCGATATTACCTGACAAGGGCAGATTTAGTATTAACTGTTGAAGACTCTTTGAGGAACATATATGTACATCAAGTGGGAGTGAATCCGGAAAAAATAGTTACGCTGCCCAATACGCCTCTTTCATTGAATTTTACAAATGAGGTTGTGAATCAAGAAATAATTGATAAGTTTTCGGGAAGGTTTGTTTTGTTTTATGCCGGAAGCCTGGATCATTTAAGAGGAATCGATTTTATATTGAATTGTCTTGTAGAATTAAAATATGACATAAATAATATTCTGTTTTTAGTTGCTGGTAAAGAAAATGCTGCGTTTTCCTTAAACAAACTGGTTGAGGAAAGAAACTTGCAGGATGTGGTTCAATACATTGGATTTGTTCCTCTGGGGATTTTACCAACATATATTGCTGCAAGTGATATTTGCCTGTTTGTACCAAAGGCAGATAATCTGGAAATTAATAATACTATAGCGACAAAAATTTATCAGTATGCTGCAATGGGCAAGCCGGTTATAGTAAGTGAAGCCCGGATGATGAAAGAATTTGTTGAAAGAAATGGAATTGGTTTTTCTGTTTGTCATGGAAACAAGAAGGAGTTTTGTGAAACGGTGAAAAAACTATATGCGAATCGTGAAATTTCTGAAAAAATCAGAAATCATGCCATTCAGATTACTAGTCGGTTTACATGGGAAAGCACATCAACAGATTTCATCAGGTTCTATAAAAAAATGACTGGCTCAACATGATCGGGAATATAAAATCAGCAGCAAAAGGTACGATCATTTATGGGCTGGCCAATGTGTCTGTTAAACTCATTGGGGTTATTCTGATTCCCATATACACCAATGAACAATATCTTTCGAAGAATGATTTCGGTGTTCTGGGAATCATGGATATTACCTTTCAGCTGGCGGTTATATTTTTCGGTCTTGCCCTGTACCAATCGCTTGCACGTTGGTATTATGACCCGGAGCATAAGTCGGCACAGAAATCCATGCACTTCACCGTAGTCATTACCAATGCGTTTGTATGCGGAATATCTTTTCTGTTTGTTTTCGGGTTTTCTCCAAAACTGTCAACATTGCTTTTTGATACACAGCAATATTCACGTCTGATTTGGATTATGTTTGCCAGTGCTTCGGTAAACATCATATCAAGTGTTTCGATGATGTTGCTGCGTTTGCGGGAAAAAGCCGCTAAATATGCTGTTATCAGTGTTTCAAAGCTACTGATAACCCTTATTGTAACGATATATTTTGTTGTAAACCTGAGAAAGGGAGTTTTAGGAATATACGAAGCCACATTCATTGGTGAAACAGCCGGTTTCCTGATGATATTTCCGGATATAGTTAAAAACAGCGTCCCCAAATTCGAATTCAGAAAATTGGTTCATATGCTGGGATATGGATTGCCATTAATGCTGGCTGCAGTTTCATCAGTGTTGTTAAATACGATCGACAGGTATTCACTCAACTATTTGGCAGATCTGGATGCTGTTGGTACGTATACATTGGCTTTTCGGATATCAAATACCATCAAGGTTGTTGTCATTACTTCAATACAGTTGTCATTAATTCCAATATTATTTAAAAAAATCGGAGATTCTGACCTGAATCGTTTGATCTCAAAAAGCATGAATTACAGCACTCTTGTTGTCATGTTCTTTGTACTTTGTGTTTCCGTTTTCAGTATGGAGATTACAAAAACATTTGCACATACAATGTCATATTGGGAGGCGCATCAAATTATTCCTATACTTTCCTTTTCCATGGTATTTGTGATGATGAAGGAAAACGTACTGATTGGCCTGCAGATTACTAAGAGCTCCAAAACTATGGGATCACTCATTGCCATTACGGCAGTTTTTAATCTGGTTCTGAATATGTTGCTGATACCCAGGTTTGTTTTATTTGGAGCGGCAGCATCAACTATTATCTCTCAGGCAGTGATGTTCGGCCTGTTTTATTTCATTGCTCAAAAAAAATATCCGGTTCCTTATGAGATAAGAAATTTAACCATGTTGTTCATAACTGGTATTATAATATTTCTCATATCTGTTTTGAGCAATAATTGGAATATACTGCCCCGGATGATATTTAAACTTGGTCTGTTAGGAGCTTTCCCTTTTCTGATTTTTTTATTCGGATTTTTCGAGCCAATAGAAAGGCAAAGAATAAAAGAACTTTGCCTTAAATATAAACATAGAGTTTTCCGATAATTACCTCTGCAATCTGCCAACTTGCCTCGCCGTTGCCGTACCTTTCTTTCTTCCTTGTACCTGCCTATAGTCTGACTTGAACACTCATCCAGAAGATTTTCCGGCTGCCATTGCCAGTCATTAAAGCATCCATATCTTCAATTAGAATTATTGGATATCAAAACCTGTTTTCAGTTGCCATATAGTATTGGCTGCAAGGAAGGTACGCAGCGTTTGGCACCTGTCAACAGGGAATTTGTGCGTTCCGGCACGGATGCCAAATACAAAAATTCTTTATACTTTTACCCATAAGCTAAGCATTTTCAGGTCGTTGTTAGCATGACATCGTTTCAGATTATGATAAAAATTCAGAAATAATGCGATTAAAAAGTATAGCAGAATTTGTCTTAAAGAATTTCGGTCTTTATTACCGCTTCAATGTAAATGCCATTGCTTATGGTACAAACGATGGCCAGGTTGTCATCAAAAAGCAAGTGGATGACAGTTTTTTTCAGCAAGGAACAGACCTGAATTTTAAATCCGTTATTCGTAAAGAATGGAAAGGGTCAACAATACCGTTTTGCTTTGCCGGGGATACTGACAGTGAAATAATAACAGTTAACCATAACCAGGTAATTATCAATTATGATATCATTGCTTCATCATTTTACTTTCTGAGTGGATGGAATGAATTGGTAAATCCTGAACGCGATTATCTTGGCAGATCATCTTACAAATCAGGAGCAATACATGCACTGGATATTGCCTTGTTGCCGGTAGTCAATTATTATTTCGATATCCTGTATGAAGCGTTGTTGAAAGTTGGCGGAGTGGAGAAAAAATCAATATGGGAAAATCATACGTTTGCAGTGAACGTTACACATGATATTGATACCTGCCGAAGCGCATGGACCGAAGGTTCTTTAAGCGAGTTGCGCAATAAGAGGTTCTTATCTATACCCGGTTTGGTTTTGAGGCATTTCATGGGGAAAGATGCCTGG
The DNA here is from genome assembly GCA_964560225.1 of uncultured Bacteroidales bacterium. Classification (GTDB taxonomy): domain Bacteria; phylum Bacteroidota; class Bacteroidia; order Bacteroidales; family UBA10428; genus UBA5072. Next base: position 5,366 of record CAZLLD010000063.1, on the reverse strand, counting down.
TTCAATTTTGCAGAAATTTCTGCCACAGATAAAGATATAGCCTGTTCATCAACGTTCTTTTTCCTTCCGAGACAGGGTAAATCGGGTGCGTTTAAGAATGCCGACTACAATATTTCATCAGGAAGCCTTGAAAAAGCAATTTCAGAACTTTCGGAAAACGGTCATGAAATAGGTTTGCATGCCGGGTTTGGTACGCACAATGATGTAAATGAATTTGAAAAGGATAAGGCCAAAATAAAAACCGGTAACATGATGGGGAACAGGTTTCACTTTTTAATGTTTGATCCTCTAAAAACCGTCGCTGTTTTGGAAGAAGCCGGAATTGCCTACGATACATCCCTTGGATTTGCTGAACAAATCGGCTTCAGAAGGTCGTTTTGCCATCCGTTTTATTTATTCGATTTTGAAGAATGGCGTACATCAAACGTTATAGAGATACCATTGCTGGTTATGGATGCAACGCTGCACTATCGCAAGTATATGAATCTTTCAAGAGAAGAAGCAACCAATAAAGTTTTGCTTTTGATAGATGAAGTTGCCAGACACAATGGAGTATTCACTATATTGTGGCATAACACATTTTTTTCATCCTATAAATATGGAGGGTGGAAAGATATATACTTACGGATATTGAATTATTGCAAACAAAAGAACGCCCTCATTACCAGTGGCAAACAAATATATGAGAGAATTATCACAGGAAAAAACCAAAATACTGGTTCTTGATTGCGACCACAAGAATGCCCTGGCCATTGTAAGGCATTTAGGACGAACCGGCAAATACAAGATTGACGGGGTATCCTATGGAAGGGCTTCAATAGCCTTCTATTCAAAATTTATCGAAGGCAAATATGTGCTCAATAATCCCCAAAGTCATCCGGATAAGTATATAGCCGGTTTGTTGAGTTTATTAAAACAAAACCATTATGCAGTGCTTATTCCGGTATCATACATCAGTTACCAGCTTTGTGCGGTTCACCAAAATACCATCAGGCAGTTCACTCATTTGACCATAGCCAGCAAGGAACATATTTACCTTGCCGGAAACAAAATTGGCACATATAAACTGGCTGATGAATTGGGAATTCCTTATCCGCAGATAACGGAAATCAGCCAGACAGATCAGCTTTCAAGCCTGAATGTTCAGTTCCCCTGCGTAATAAAAGGACCATTTGAAGCCGGCAAGAACATGGTGGCCTATGTGGATAAGCAAGCCGATCTTATTGAAAAATACAGGGAATTGTGTTCGAAGCACAATTTCGGGGATGCCATGCCATTTATACAGAAATTTATTCAGGGTGACGGCGCGGGATTTTTCGCTTTTTATAAAAACGGTATACTCAAAAACTATTTTATTCACCGAAGAATTAGGGAATATCCGGTTAAAGGCGGCGCCAGCACCGTTGCTGAAGGTTTTCACAACGATGAAATTTTTCAATCGGGGAAAAAGTTGTTGGACCATCTTCAATGGGAAGGTGTTGCTATGGTAGAGTTCAAAAAAGATAACGAAACCGGCCATTACAATCTCATGGAGATAAATGCAAAGTTCTGGGGCTCACTTGATCTGGCGCTGGTTAGTGGGGTAAATTTTCCGGAAATGTTAATTGATGATGCATTGGGAAAAGAAATTACGCCTTTGCCGGAGTTTAAAAAAACGAGGTTTCAATGGGTACTCAATGGAGATTTATTTCATGTGATCGAACGGCCTTGGAAAATTCCGTTTTTTTTTAAGGATTTGCTTGTGGCAAAAAATGATTTCTATTTCAGTGATATCTTACCCAATTTATTTCAGTTGGCTAACATACCGGTTCATTATTATAAAAAATGGTTTAAATGAAGATTGATTTTCACACACATACTTACCATTCCTTTGACAGTTTAATGAAACCGTTGAAAATAATTGAGATTGCCCGCAGCAGAGGCCTCGATGGAATAGTAATTTGTGACCACAATACCATTAAGGGCGCTATAGAAGCAAACAAGATTAATCCATATAAGGAATTCAGGATTTTTGTCGGTGCAGAAATTGCAACAGATGCAGGCGATGTAACAGGCATTAACCTGAAGAGGGAAATCGTTTCCAGAAACTTCAGCGAAGTAGCATTGGAAATAAAAAGCCAGGGGGGCAAAGTAATCCTTAATCACCCTTACAAAGGACATGATTTAAACAAAGTTGATTTTACGCTGGTCGATTTTATAGAAGGATACAATTCGCGACTGAGTGCTGATTTAAATAACAAAGCCCTGGAACTTGCATTAAAACATAATATTCCGGTAATAGCCGGGAGCGATTCACACCTGTATGCTGAAATAGGCAATTGCAAAACCAGTGTCAGTGATTTGGATAGTCTGACACCGCTCAACTTTGAATACCAAAGGTCGGCTTATGTTAATATTCTCATGAGCCAGTATATTAAAGCCTGGAAAAGAAAAAGCCTGAAGCTCTTTTTAGCGGCAACCCTTTTGGCAATTAAACGGCTGTTTTAAGGTGTGATGCTATCAAATCGGAAGCATCACCATTACCGTACAATTGATTTGTTTTTACAAAGGATTTGCCCGACAATTCATGAAATACCTCCAGGATTCTTTTTTTATCCGATCCTGCCAATTCATTGTAGCCATTATCTACCAGCTCAATCCATTCGGTTTCATCTCTCATAGTGATGCAGTATTTGCCAAAGAAAAACGCTTCCTTTTGCATTCCCCCGCTGTCAGTAATAACCAGAGAGCAATTTTTAAGTAATTCAAGCATGTCAAAGTAACCAAGAGGCTCGACCACTCGAAAATCAGTTGTAAGATGATTGGCTTCCATGATCTTACGGGTACGCGGATGTAATGGAAGAACGATCTTCTTTTGCTTGTTAATAACACGCAGCGCTTTGAAAATTGACTTCAGATTTTCCAGGTTATCAGTGTTTTCCTGCCTGTGAACCGTGCAAAGAATAAAATCACCGGCGTTAACCTGCAAACGACTGACAATATCGGACCGGTCGGCTGATCTTTCGGAGTAATATAACGCCGCATCATACATCACATCGCCCACCTGGTGGATTTGGCAGTTGAAATTACCGAATCCTTCATTAAGCAGATTTTTAACAGCATTTTCTGTAGGACAGAAGAGCAGGTCGGAGATTCTGTCGGTAAGGATCCGGTTGATTTCTTCAGGCATCTTCATATTGAACGAGCGCAATCCGGCTTCTACATGAATTACCCTGATATCAAGTTTCTTTGCGGCAAGCGCACCTGCAATGGTTGAATTGGTATCGCCATAAACCATCAGGAAATCAGGCTTCTCCTGCAACAGCACTTCTTCAATCTTTTCGAGCATGCGGCCGGTCATGGCGCCGTGCGACAAACTGTTGACATGCAGGTTGTAATCGGGCTCGGGAATTTCCATCTCCCTGAAGAATATGGAGGACATGTTTTCATCAAAGTGTTGTCCGGTATGAACAATGATTTCCCGGATCCCCCCGGTTTTTTGAATGGCCCGGCTCACGGCAGCAGCTTTTACAAACTGGGGACGGGCGCCTATAACGGATACAATTTTTTTCAACTTACAAGTTGGTTTAGCAATTCACTTAATTGGTGAGTCAGGTTTTTCCTTGAGTACTTCTCAATACCTGAACCACTCACCTGCAATTTTCCTTGCGAATATAAATCAAATAATTCTATCAGATAGTTTTTAAGAGTCTCCGTATCTGTATAGTTGAATATCTTTCCCGCCCGCGTTTCATCCAGTATTACGGCTGCATCTCCGTCCTGCGGACCAATGGCAACAATCGGTCTCCCTGCTGAAAGGTATTCGAAAAACTTGTTGGTAAGGATGCCTTTCGAGTTGGGAGTATTGTTGATGCAGAGCAACAAGACAGCGGCTTCAGCAAGTATGGAATAAGTCTGTTCGTGTGGCACAAAGGGCTCCCTAGCCACATAACGCAGCAACTGCGTCTTTTCCAGTGATTTGGAAACCGATTGATCAACTTTGCCAATCAATTTGATTTCCAGAGATGCGGCAAACCTTTCATCGTTTCGGACCTGGTTACTTAATACCTGCCACAGGTTCTCCGGGTTTCTCGATTTGGGCATGGACCCCAGGTGAACCAGGGTGAATTTGCCTTTTACAGATTCCTGTGGCCTGACAATAGCCGGGGTATCATAACCATTGGTGATGGTAGTAGTTCTCTTCACTCCCATGGAGGTGAATTCCTCTGTCATACCCGGACTTACACAGATCACCTGGTCGGCATTTTCAAGAACTCTTTTTTCAAGTTTTCTGTGCCTGCGATCGGCATATGCTGTCAGCAGCAGTTCCCGGTAAAAATCAACATGGGTCCATGGATCGCGGAAATCGGCTATCCATTTTATACCCAGCTTTTCTTTAAGCTTTAACCCGATGAGGTGCATGCTTTGCGGAGGACCGGTTGTAATTGCCACATCCACCGGATTGTCTTTGAGGTACCTGCTCAGGTTCCTTGCCGATGGATTGACCCAGCCCACCCGGGGATCGGGTATGAAAAGGTTACTTCGTATCCAGAGAAATAGCTTACTCAGAATTCCTGTTTGCTTCTTTTCCGAGATTAATGCAACTGCAATTCTCTCATGTTGTTTTTTGCCTGTGAGCCATTTATAAATCCCATAAGGTTCAAAAATCCTGGTTTTCAGGATTTCCATCCCTTCTGGAATGTCCTTGAATAAGGATTCGTCAATTTCCTGAGATTCGGGATTTTCAGGGGTATAGATAACAGGTTCCCAGCCAAATTCGCGCAGGTATTTGGAAAATTTAAGCCACCTCAGCACGGCTGAACCGCCGCTGGGAGGCCAGTAATAGGTGATAATGAGCGCCTTTCGCATCAGGTTGATAAATGGGATGGTAAAATAAGCATATTCAGAAGTATTATAAAATACAAACACCAACTTTATGAAAAAACCCGGGAAGAAAGATGAAAAAACCCGGTTTTTTTACGAACTTTCTATATAAATCACCTTACAGAACAAAATTTGCCGAGAGGTGTTTAGCAACTATGTGTTGAACCAAACCCACAAGATCATGAAAAGGTATACCACCAACCGCCGTTCTTTTATCAGGAATACCGCAACTGCTGCTGCAGGGTTAGTGCTGATGCCGGGTTTCGGACTGGTGCCTAACCATGTTTCGAAACCCATGACCCGATCGTTCGGGAGATTGAACTTTGATATAACCACCATGGGTTTGGGAGGCCAGGCATCATTGCAATGGACTCCGGCTGACGTGGATCCGGTTAAAATCATACTGAAGGCTTTCAGCAAGGGAGTTAATTATTTTGATACCTCCAACGTGTATGGCCCCAGCCAGATGAATTACAGTAAAGCATTCCGGGAATTGAGCCTCG
>CAZLLD010000062.1:0-20483 GCA_964560225.1 uncultured Bacteroidales bacterium | reverse complement strand
CGAAGTGCTGAAAGATATGGTAAATGTAATAATGAGAATTGAGGCAGTGGTTGAAGAATTAGAAAAGGCGAATGCTTCTAATCCACCCCCTACCCCCGCCAGCGGGGGACATACTAATATATAAGCTCATATACAATACCATGGATTGCAGGTTATGTTTCTGAATAATTAAGAAAATCATTATATTAATATATCAATGATAAATTAAGTTGACGCGTATGCCTGTAAGCCTGCCTACCGGCCAGGCAGGCGGTAGGCAGGGGCACAAGCTCTTCTTGGCCTGACTGCTATACCCGCAATGGCTTCAATATAAATAATGGCAGTTTTAAATAGGTTCATAAAAATTCTGTAACCCCTTGTTTCAATTTTCCGTAATAGAATTAGTTACATAACTAAACACAGCAGACCGAAAAGAATTCCTGATAGCAATTCATGAATCTTTTCACTAATTTTGATCTAATACTAAACAACAGAAATTATGTCATTCAAAAAAATCTTCATTTCGCTGGTTCTTTTTGCTATTTTAGCGCTTACCTTTGCTTCATGCAGCGGCACAAAAAATATATGCCCGGCTTACAGCACCAGTATTGAAACCAAGGTAACGGCTGAGCCCAACTCCTGATTCACTCTGGCATTAATCTTGCTGTATTACCGGCATAGTTCCGTTGTATAAACAGCTATTTTAAACCATAGTGAATTGAAAAATATTCTTGTACTATTTCTTCTGTTCTTACTATGCCTGCCCTTATTTGGACAGGGCGAAATTGATATGCAGGAAAAGATACTTTTCCAGAATGAAAGAAGCATATCTCTCTCGCTCAACTCAAATGGCTTTGGTGCCGGCTATCGCTTCGGAAAGCGGAAAACCTACCTGAACAAAACACTGTACGATATTGAGCTTGCCTACATCAAACATCCCAAAGAGATGAAGGTAACACCGTACACCTATCCAACCAGCAGAAGATACGTAAATGGCAAACTGAATTTATTTGTAGCGCTCAGGCCCTCAATCGGTTTTCAACGCGAGGTATTCTCAAAAGAAGACAAAGGCAGTATTGCGGTGCGTTATTATTATGGCGGAGGACCGAGTTTCGGCATCTGCAAACCTATTTATTATACTTTTGATCTTTACTTGGACCCTTATTACCCTCCCGAAGATTCAAGAGACGAAAAATATGAATTCAGCCAAAACCAGACTTCTAATTGGCTTATCTCAGGGCGTGCGTCATTCTGGAAAGGCTTTAGCGAGGTCGCACTTTACCCGGGGCTTCACCTGTACGGAGGGCTGAGTTTTGAGTATGGTTCTGTAAACCGACTCATTAATGCCATTGACCTGGAACTCACATTTGATGCCTTCAACAAAAAGATTCCCATCATGTACACCGAATACAACAGCCAGTTCTTCCTGACGCTTACAGTGGCCTACCGGTTCGGGTGGATCATCGACACCAAATACAAGACACCCAAGATCACCCAGGAAGGTCAGCTTCTGACCGACTAAGCATTTCAGCTGTTTTTTTTTTAGAAACCGATAATTTTTGTAACTTCGCCGGCGTGAAGTTTACATCAAATTTTCTATTTATAACCAATTAATTAACATATAAAAATGGCAAAAATAAAAGTAGGTATTAACGGTTTTGGCAGAATTGGTCGGCTCGCTTTCAGGGCAACAATGTTAAGGGACGACATGGAAGTAGTATCAATCAATGACCTGATTGATGTTGAATACATGGCCTATATGCTGCGTTATGACACCATTCACGGACAATTCAAAGGTAAAGTTGAAGTTAAGGACGGTAAGCTGGTTGTTAATGGCAATGCCATTCGCGTTACAGCTGAGAAAGATCCCGCCAACCTGAAATGGAATGAAGTAGGCGCAGAATATGTTATCGAGTCAACCGGTTTATTCCTTACCCGCGAAAAAGCTGAAGCACACATCAAAGCCGGTGCAAAAAGGGTAATCATGTCAGCTCCTTCAAAAGACGACACCCCCATGTTTGTATTTGGTGTTAACCATAGTAATTATAGCAAGGAAATGGATATCATTTCCAACGCATCCTGCACCACCAACTGTTTGGCCCCTGTTACCAAGGTGCTGAATGACAATTTTGGCATTGTTGAAGGTCTGATGACTACCGTTCATTCCACAACAGCTACCCAGAAAACCGTTGACGGTCCTTCAGCCAAAGACTGGAGAGGTGGTCGTGCTGCTGCAGGGAATATCATCCCTTCATCAACAGGTGCTGCCAAAGCTGTTACCAAGGTTATACCCGAGCTGAAAGGCAAACTTACGGGCATGGCATTCCGGGTTCCCACCCTCAATGTTTCTGTTGTTGATCTCACCTGCAGACTCGAAAAAGAAACCGATTATGACGCCATCAAGGCTGCCATGAAGAAAGCTTCTGAAACTACCCTAAAAGGTGTTCTCGGTTATACTGAGGATGAAGTTGTATCAAGCGATTTCATAGGTGATGCACGCACTTCCATCTTCGACGCCAAAGCAGGTATTATGCTGAATGGCAAATTTGTGAAGGTCGTTGCATGGTATGACAACGAGTGGGGTTATTCAAGCAAGCTGCTTGATATGATTGCTTATATGAATACTGTGAAATAAGTCAACAGACTGTATATGACAAAAAAGTTCCGCCTCTATGAAGCGGAACTTTTTTTTTGCGGGGTTAACTCATATTCTATGGAATGTTAAATGAACTCGATCAGTTTGAAAGGAATCCGGATCGTGTTCTTGTAATGTTCTCCCAGGCTGAAGATGGCCTCGTCATCTTCCTCGTAATACCAGTTGATCTGGCAATTCTTTCCCTCATCATGCTTTTTCTTGAGAATTCTGAAAATTCCAAGCAGGTACTTTGACGAACCACTGTTCACATATTCGAGGTTCAGTTCAAAGTTTGTTGTCTTAACCGGGTTTTCAAAATACTCTTCCAGCCATTCAATGAGCGGATCGAAAAAATCACCCGGGTTTTCAGGTATGGACCGGCCTTCAATTTTCATTAATCCTGATTCAGGATTGAAGATGACACTAGGTGTATTGGGTGTTTTTTTTATGACAAGCTCTTTCATATAGGGTTACATTAAGAAAATTATTCATACCGCAATGCTACAATAGGATCAAGCCGGGATGCTTTCTCAGCCGGATAATAGCCGGATACCAGCCCAACAATAAAACACAGGACAATACCTGCCGTCATCCACAACCACGGAATCAGAAAATCAGATTTCATCACTAAAGATACTATATTTCCGATGAGAATTCCTAATACAATACCCAGAATACCACCTAACTGGCATATCAGAATTGCCTCAAAGAGAAATTGTTGCTTAATAACAGCACTTCTTGCACCCAGGGCCTTCCGGATCCCGATCTCGGTTGTACGTTCGGTTACCGAAACCAGCATGATATTCATCAGGCCGATGGCCGCACCTACCAACGTCACAATCCCAATAATGGTAGCAGCTATGAGCACAATGCTGATGAGATCCTTGAAAATATTCGACAAAAAATCACTCCTGACAATATTGAAATCGGTTTCATCTATTACGTTGAGTCTGCGGACCGACCGGAAAAGCCCTTCCGAATAGCCCTCAGCAGACTCAGTCAGTTCCTTGGTGTCGGGAGAAACATTAATGGAATAGTCTTGCCGCGGCGAGGGGAAGTATTGCCTGACATTGGTGTAAGGGACAATACAAATATTGTCGCTGCTGTTCACCGAGGAACCCTTTTTTGCAAGCACCCCGATAACCTGGTAACGGCCCTTGCCAATGGATATCTTTTTGTTGACCGGATCTTCGTTGTTTTTAAAAATCTTTTTGGCAATATCATCGCCAATCAATACCACATTACGGTTCATCAGCACATCCTGGTAGGATATATTGCGTCCTTTATCCACATCAAAACCGGCAGTATACAGATAGTCCTCGTCAGAACCGATCACCGTTACATTCGGATGCGTTTTTTCCGATTTGTGCTTCACCGTTGACATAAATGAGGCTGTGGTGTAAACAGACACCCGGGCCGGAAAGGCAAATCTTTTCTTGAATTCCCTGGCCTGCCGGTAAGATATATAGGGATGATTTTTCTTCCGGTAGCGGTTTTTGCCAATCTGAACCGATAATCCCCTGCTTTCAATAGAAAGGGTGTTGGCCCCCATGGTGGCAAATTGTTTGGTAATCGTGTTCTTGATGGAATCAATGGAGGTGAGAATTCCAACCAGCGCCATAATGCCAAAGGCAATGATCAGCACCGTGAGGACGGTTCGCAGCAGGTTGGTCTTTACGGAAATCAGCGAAACCTTTAAATTTTCTATGAATGATGTTCCAAACATGAACCTGGTTAGTCAAAATCAAATCAGATAAATATAGGTACAAAATAAACGCATGTTTCACATAATTATGATTTGTTATTCACAAAATTGAACGTGCTGGAAAATTTTCTTTCTCCATGAGAATTCCACCCAAATAAGGTATTTTTATGATATAAAACCAGCACTCATGTTGAAAACGATATTTGATCACAGGAGTATTCGCAATTACAAAGAAGACGCGGTTTCCGATTCTGTTTTACAGGAAATTCTTGCAGCAGCCACCAGGGCATCCACTACCGGGAATATGCAGGTATACAGCATTGTGGTTACAACTGAAAACACTGTTAAGGAAAAGTTATGGGAAGCCCATTTCAGACAGAACATGGTAATAAAGGCCCCGCTTGTGCTGACTTTCTGCGCCGATTTCAACCGCTTTAACAAGTGGTGCCGGCTCAGAAAAGCCGACCCGGGATACGACAATTTTCTGTCGTTTATGACAGCCGCCATTGATGCTTTGCTTGCAGCCCAGAATTGTGCGCTGGCAGCGGAATCTCACGGACTGGGTATCTGTTACCTGGGAACCACCACCTACAATGCTGATAAAATCATCGATATTCTTGACCTGCCCGAGGCCGTTGTTCCGGTGACCACGCTGGTTATCGGTTACCCGGCAGACAACCCAGAATTGACCGACAGGCTGCCGGTGGATGCCGTTGTTCATTTTGAAAAATACCATGATTATACACCGGGGGACATCAACAGGCTATATGCCGAAAAGGAATCCCTGGAACTTACGACTCAACTGCTGCAGGAGAATCAACTGGAAACCCTGGCCCAGATTTTTACCCAAAAGCGGTACACCCGGAAGGACAACGTGCTTTTTTCACAGAAATACCTGGAGGTGATTGAGAAGCAGGGGTTTATGAGGAACAGGGACAAGTAGCAGTGGCAGTGGCAGTGGCAGCAGGAGCAGTGGCAGTTGCAGCGCAGGCAGGTCCAGAAGACTTTGGAGACCAGAAGACAACATAACATCAAACACCGAACCTGCCTACCGGCACCGAATTATGAATAGTGAGGATTTTGGCGGTAACAATCACCCTCTCACTTCAAACCCCACTCCCAACTCATCGGCAATTTCCTTCATGTCTTTGGCAATGGCAGGTATTATTGAAATTCCTTCAGTCCTGATTTTGGCTTCTTTCTCACGTTCGGGGTCACCGGGAATGATCACCTGATCATATCCTTTTGCCGGCTTGGCGTTGCGGAAGGTAGTAATCCATTCGTCCATGGCGGCCTTGAAGGCCGAGGCTTCCTGAAATGCATCGATGCGCATGGCCCCGAAGAAATGACCTGTTCCCTCCCCTACCTTTTTGTCAAGCACCGGCAAATAGGCAACAGAAGGCGGAACAAACGGGCCGAAATTGGCACCCGAAAAAACCGCCGAAAAAATATCCACAATGGCACTGAGGCAAAATCCTTTGTGACTGCCGTGTACGTAGTCACCTCCCAATGTCAGCATGGACCCTCCCTTCTTCAGGATGGCCGGATCATCTGATGGTGTGCCTTCTTTATCCTGCACAAATCCCAGCGGTACCATTTCTCCCTTTTTCTCAGCCACTGCCAGCTTGCCACGGGCAATCGGAGTGGTAGCAAAATCGGCCACAAAGGGAGGCTGCTTGCCTGCCGGAACAGCAACGGCAATGGGATTGGTTCCAAGCATCGGAGTGACCGATAAGGTGGGTGCTACCAGCGGATTGGCATTGGTCATCGACATGCCGATCATGTCGTGCTCCAACGCCATCATGGCATAAAAACCGGCAATACCATAATGGTTCGAGTTACGTGTCGACACCCATCCCGTTCCCGCCTTATGCGCTTTTTCAATAGCCAGTTCCATGGAGCGGGTGGCAGCTACCATGCCTACGGCACCGTCGCCATCCATCACGGCAGTGGAAGGTGTTTCATGAACAATCCTGATATTGGGTTTCACGTTAATCCGGTTGGCTTTCCAGAGCTGGTAGTAATCCTTGATCCGGATCATGCCGTGTGAAGGCAGCCCCCTGAGTTCAGCAGCCAGGAATACATCGGCAATTTTTTCGGCATCTACAGCGCAGCAGCCCATTTTTATGAAAACATCACGGGTAAAACCGTGGAGGTATTTAACGGTGTACATGTGCAATTTTTTAATAAGTCAATGGTGCGAATGTAGTCATTTAGTTCAAGTATAGGAAATCAGGCGATAAGTCGCACTTCGACAAGCTCAGTGTGACGGCGTGTGTCATGCAGAGCCTGTCGAAGCATGACTACAAGAGTATTTGTATGTCGCACTTCGACAGGCAGGCTCAGTGTGACTTGCTGCTAACAGCTAATGGCTTTTTCTAAAAAAATACTATTTTTACAACCTTCACGTTTATAACTCTGAATTCATTATTAATCATTTTGAAAAGGTATCTTTTTCTTTTGTTGATCTTCTATCCCCTTCTCCTGCAGGCTCAAAAGGAAAAGGTACAACGCGATCCGACGCACGACGATGCCTGGCTGCATTTCGGCTTCTCTATTGGCATGAACACCATGGATTTCGATATCAAAAATTCACAAATGGGAATTGATTCCGGTATCTACACCGAGGTTTCCATGCTCAGGCCGGGTTTTCATGTTCATGCACTATCTAACCTCAGGCTGGCCGATAATTTCGACCTGAGGTTTACTCCGGGTATTGCCTTTGGTGGCGTCAGGGAAATCAACTATGTACTTAGAGATCCTAATAGCAGTATCATCAATCCGGCCGACAACCCGGTGAAGGTTGAATCGAACTTCCTGGAGTTCCCGGTTTTGCTCAAATACAAATCGAAACGACTGAACAATTTCAGACCATTTCTGATCGGAGGCCTCAACGCCCGAATTGACCTGGCCACAACCAAAAAAACCTGGGGACGGTCGAAAAAGGAAGATAACCTGGTGTTGCTGAAGCCTTTCGACCTGTGCTATGAAATCGGTATGGGAATGGATTTCTATCTGGAATATGACCTGAAGGTTGCCATTGAATTCAAATATTCGGTTGGCATGACGAATGTGCTTCGCACCAGCATCAACAAGCGCGGTGAAACCATTGTACCGCCTGAAGAGGATGCCATTTTTACCAACGTTATTGACAAACTGTTTTCCAGGATGTTTATGATTACCATTCATTTTGAGTAATTTTGCCTGTTTCAATTTCATTTAAAGCATCTGGTTAAAGAAGTCACTCTGATATTGTCCCCCGCGCAGGCATCTTCAGGCGAGTCCTATATGCCCGCAATTGCACAGGCTTTGAGTATTTCAATGCAGGAAATCACATTTGCCAGAATTATTCGCAAATCAGTTGATGCGCGTGGAAGAAGCATCAAAATCAACATGTCATTCCAGGTTTTCCTGGATGAAGAACCTGCTTCGAATCTGGAAAATGAATACCACTACCAGCTTGTTGAGAATAAGCCGGAGATCATTGTTGTGGGAGCCGGACCTGCAGGACTCTTTGCTGCACTGCGGCTTATTGAGCTGGGTTACAAACCTGTTGTAATTGAAAGAGGAAAAACGGTTCATGAACGCAAAACCGATATTGACCTGCTCGAAAGCAACCACATTCTCAACAGGGAATCCAACTATTGTTTCGGAGAAGGTGGTGCAGGAACTTTTTCAGATGGAAAACTCTACACGCGATCGAAAAAGCGGGGTGATATCAGCAGGATTTTGGAGATTCTTTATATGCACGGTGCCGACGAAAGCATCCTGTATGAAGCACACCCCCATATCGGTTCCGACAAACTGCCCGGGGTAATCACCAATATCCGCAAGACCATTCAGGGTGCAGGAGGCATCATGATGTTCAACACCCGGATCACGAATATGAAGCTGGTGGATAGCCGCATTGATTATCTGGTTACCGACAAGAACGAGAAAATCAGGGGTAATGCCTATATCTTTGCTACCGGTCATTCAGCCCGTGACATCTATTTCCTGATGCAAACCAGAGGCATCCTGCTTGAAGCGAAACCATTTGCTATGGGTGTTCGGGTTGAACATCCCCAGTCGCTGATAGACCATATTCAATACCACGGATGTAAGGATAAATACCTGCCTGCTGCTGCCTATAGCCTGGTGGAACAGGTTAACGGGCGTGGTGTTTATTCGTTTTGCATGTGCCCGGGCGGGCAGATCGTTCCCTCAGCCACCAATGAATCTGAAATTGTGGTGAACGGCATGTCGCTTTCAAAAAGAAATTCACCTTTTGCCAACTCCGGAATTGTTGTGCAGGTGATGCCTGAGGATTACCGGAATTATCAGAACCTTGAAGGACTGGCAGGTTTGCACCTGCAGGAACTGCTTGAAGAGAAGGCATACCGTCAGGTACACAGCGGGCAAAGAGCGCCCGCACAAAGGCTCACCGATTTTGTAAGCAACCGCGACTCCCAGAATTTACCGGTAAATTCCTACCTGCCAGGAACCACAGTGTCACCCATGCACGAATGGATGCCCGATTTTATCAGGAGAAACCTGCAGGAAGGATTCAGAATATTCGATTCGAAAATGAGAGGATTTCTTACCCGTGATGCTTTAATCGTGGGAGTGGAATCACGGACCTCCTCGCCGGTGCGCATTCCACGCGACCCTGAAACGGGATGCCATACCCGCATCAGCAACCTCTTTACTGCCGGAGAAGGTGCCGGTTATGCCGGGGGCATAGTTTCATCTGCCGTTGATGGTGAAAACATGGCGGCATATTGTGCCCGGTTCGTTTCCGGATTATAAATCAACATTACCCGACAAACCGGTCCGCTGAAGCAGCAATCGCACCGGTTCAATGGTTACCAGGCATCCCTTTTGCATTTTCAGCAGGTCAGGCTCAATCAGCCTGTAAAACTGCTCCAGCATTTCGGTGGTATCCACCATTTCAATCATCAGGGGCAGCTTTTCAGTGAGTTCCCAGTAACGTGAAGTGCTGATGTGGCTGCTGCTTTTGCCATAACCCATAATTCCCCTGTAAACAGTAACTCCCGAGATTCCTTTATCCTTTGCCAGGTGTACAAGATACTCGTACAGCAACCTCGCTCCCAGTTTATCCGTGGAACTGGCATAAATTTTTAAAACACTGCAATCAGGTGCATTCATTTTTTATAACAGGTTTGTTATTGTATAACCAAGATAAACTGCAATAAAACCGAAAATAACACTCACACAGGTATAGATTAAAACAGTCAGAAGCTGCCCGTTGTGCATGAGCATCAGGTTTTCATTGGTAAATGACGAAAAGGTGGTAAACCCTCCGCACAATCCCACCATCAAAAACAGCCTCCATTCGGCAGACAATAACTCACTTTTTGCAGATATCCCCGTGAGAATGCCGATGATAAAACTGCCCAATACATTAACAGAAAGGGTTCCAACCGGAATGGAAAATATATCATACTGAAGGTTCAGTTTTGACACATAATATCTGGCAACACTTCCAATGAAGCCGCCAATACCAACAAGAAAGAAATTTTTCATTACACAATTCAAACCTGTTACACCTGGCCAGGGTAAAAAAAATGAGGCCGAATGACAACTCAATATTAAGGAAATAATCGGACAGCTGCCACAAATCGGGAGCAAAATTGCGGCTTTCTTGACCTTTAAGTGTTGCCGGCTGCATATCAGTAATTCCTTGGCTTATGTCTATAAATTAATGGCGTTTGTATAATATTTTTGCGGCCACATTCACTTCATTCTACCTTTACACCTGTTAATTAACGTAATATATAACATGTATGAAATTTTTATCTGAATTCAGAAATTTCGCTTCATCCTTAATTCGCAAATCAACCCGGGTTTTACTGCTCGTAGTGATGCTGGGAATAGCCCACAATGCAGCTTCACAAAACCATAAAGCCGAAGGTACCATAATCGACAAATCTGACAATCAACCTGTTATCGGGGCGTTTGTGTTTTTTAGCGACCTTAAGGATTCCACCAAAAGAATTGCCACTACCACTGATGTGAATGGAAAATTCGTACTCTCTGGCCTGAAAAATAACAGCTATAACTTAACCATTCAAAGTATCAACTATAAGTTGATGAAGCAGGTTATTACCCTCTCAAAACCGGAAACCAACCTGGGAACTCTGGCCCTTGAGATGGACAGCAAGGTACTTAATGAAGTGGTGGTTGTAGGCCAGGGAACTGCTGTTCAAAAAGGAGATACAACTGTTATGACTGCTGAATCCTTTAAAGTAACACAGGATGCAAATGCCGAAGAACTTGTAAAAAAAATGCCCGGCATTTCTGTGGAAAATGGGACAATTAAAGCCAGAGGAGAAAATGTCGGACAGGTTTTGGTGGATGGTAAACCATTTTTTGGTGATGATCCTTCAATTGCTTTAAGAAACCTTCCTGCCGAAGTAGTAGACAGGGTGCAGGTTTATAACAGGTTAAGCGATCAGGCCGAACTGACTGGTTTTGATGATGGAGAATCAACAAGAACAATTAACATAATAACCAAACGAGACAATAAGTACAGCACATTTGGCAAAGTAACTGCCGGTACAGATTTTACTGACAAATATCTGGCCGGAGGTAATATTAATTTATTCAGTGGACCAAGAAGAATCACCTTAAATGGAATGACCAACAATATTAATACGGCCAATTTTGCCATGCAGGATCTGATTGGCGCCACCGGAGGCGGTGGAGGATTTGGCCGCGGGGGATTTGGCGGTCGTTCATTTTTTGGTTCAAGCGGTATTATGAAATCAAGTTCGGCAGGTTTGAATTATACCGATAATTGGGGGAAAAAAATAGCCGTTACCGCAAGTTATATGTTCAATGCTTCTGAGAATACTACTATAAAAAATACGAATACCGAATATCTTCTGATTGACAAATCTGCAGTTGATTCCAGTCACTCCATTACCACAAATTATAACCACAGGGTCAATATGAGGATTGAATATAATATCGACTCGTTAAATTCAATGATTATTGTTCCCCGCTTTAGTATCCAGAATAACTCAAGTGAATCCAATTCCTTGAATTTATTAAATATTGGAGAAATAAGCTCATTAACTCAGGGCAAAACTACCTCTGATAACATTGGGTACAATTTTGGGAACGATTTGACCTGGCGGCACAAATTCATGAAAAAAGGCCGTACGCTATCTGTCAGATCTTCAATATCATACGATAAAAGAGACAATGATACAAAAGAACTGGTTTTAATCGACACCCATCCGGATAATTTGTTAACTGATGGTTTTACGAGCAGTCTTACTGTTAATACCAACCTAAATTATACTGAACCAATCAGTAAATTCAGTCAATTGCAGCTTAGTCTTAACAATAGGTATAACAAAGGTGATAATGACAGGGAAGTATTTGAAATGGCAGATGATTTCAGTGTTCTTGGCCGGTTTGATTCATTATCTAACAATTATGACAATGAATTTATGGCAAACAGAGTTGGTTTATCTTATCTGTATAGTAAAGGAAAACTGAACTTTTCAACAGGGGTTAATTATGAACGTTCAGATCTCACGGGAAAACAAATATTTCCGAGTGTATCAAAAGTTTCTGAAACTTTTCAAACTTTCCTTCCCAACCTGATGATCAACTACAAGTTTTCGAGTTTGAGCAACCTGCGTATCTTTTACAGGTCTGATTCGGATGAACCTTCAATCTCGGAATTGCAGAGTTCAATAAATAACAGTGACCGAAGAAGAATTAGAACAGGCAATCCTAATTTGAGGCAGGAATATTCACATATGGCTAATTTTAATTACTCTTATGCAAATCCAACATCTGGTTTTAATGCGTTCGTATTCTTTATGGGACGATATACAAAAGATGTTATATCAAGTAAGACCATTTATGCTGCCGATACTATGGATCTGGCATCACAAGGTTTTAATGTGGTATTGTTGCCGGGAAGTCAACTTTCTTATCCTGTAAACCTTGATAACTCATATTCATTGACTACAGTTATTAATGTAAGCTATTTTTTAAAACCAATTAAGAGCAATGTGAGTCTCACCATTAATCCCGGATATTCCTTATCACCACAGTATTCTCAAATGTTTCTGAATAAGCAGAATTCCTATTCTCTTTTTGGAAGTCTTAGTCTTACCAGCAACATCAGTGCAAATGTAGACTTTAATCTTTCTTATAATGGTAGTTATACTCTTGCTAAAAGCTCCTTGGATTTTATTAAGGACAGAGAATCGTGGAACCATGGATTTAATGGCCGGGTTAATCTGATTTTCTGGAAAGGTATTGTTTTTACAACTGATTTATCGGCAAGATTCAATGGAGGCACCGATATGTCGGCCGATTATACAAAGGACTATTATGTTTGGAATGCCAGTCTTGGTAAAAAATTCCTTAAAAACAATGCAGCTGAAATAAGAGTAGGCGCTTATGATATTTTAGATCAGAACAATAGTATTTCAAGGTCTGTATCTGCCAGTGAAATTGTTGATTCCAGGACCAATGCATACAGGAGGTATTTTTTGGTACTTTTCTCATATAATATAAGATCGAAACGTGCACAACCCCAGCAATCATCATCCCCGGGTCGTGGTCAATTCGGACCGGGAATGGGTATGCCTCCGGGTGGAAGGCCGGGTGGAATGCCTCCGGGAGGTTTTCACAATCATTAGATCATGAGAATAAGAAATGGTTAGTTAGTTAGAGTTAGTTAGTGAGTTTTTGCCACCCTTCACGGTATAAAAGCCAGAAGGGTGGCTTTTTTATTATTGAATTTTATCTAATGCCTGATTAACGGCATTCAACACTGGCTGCACTGAAATTTTGCTTCCCACGGCCCCCTCCATCCATTGCTGCGGTATCAGGTTGCCCTGGCTGTAAATTCGGTTGAGCTCGGTGGCAAATGCCTTGCCTTTCAGATATTCCGCCAGCTGAAACTCAATGATGTGACCGTAGGCGTAATTGGGCAAGTACAGGGGAACATCTATCATGTGTGAATAAATGGCCAGAACGGGTTCATCTTTTATACCAAATGCCGGTGTATAGTATTTATTCCAGATATCTTTTGCGATGGTGTTCACCGCATCCTTCAACTGCGCCGGGGTAGCTCCGGGATTTGCATAAAGCCATTTCCAGGTACCGATGTCAACGAGCGAAACACCCATAATTTCATAAAGTTGCCAGAAGTTATCCAGGTAATTCAGATATTCCTGGTTTGCATCCTGATCTTTTAAACCGAGCAGTGCCAGATCGTTCTTCTGGAACATAAAGGCAAAAGCTTCGGTAAAGGCGGTATTGGGCACACCCCGCAACATGTAATAATCCACCCCGTGAAGCGAAATGGTCTGCTCCACGTTATGACCAAATTCATGCACGGCAATGTTATAGCCTTTATAATCCATCCCGTTTGAAAATATCCTGGTACGCAAGAGTGATTTCTGGTCTTTTGCTTCGGCACCCCAGGCATGTCCCGAACCGCGTGCCGGATCAACCTGAACCTTCGATGCAATGGATGCGGCATTTTCAGGAGTAAAGCCCAGCTTTACGAGTATCGGACCCAGGTCCTTCTGAACAGCCTCGGGATTGGGATACCGTGAACGGGTGGCATTGTCAAGTGTTTCTGCAGGAATTGAGGTGCGTGTCTTAAAACCGTCGTACCAGATGTCAAATGGTTCCAGGTTTCTGCCCAGACGCTTTCTGATCAGCCCGGCTACCTTCTGTACTTCGGGCGAAGCCAGGTAAGAGGTGAACAGCTGTTCCACATCTTCCAGCGGAATTTCCATGTCACTTTCAAAACACCGGCTAATATAAGTGTTCAGTTGCGGATAGTATGCATCCACTTTTTGTTGTGCGTGAAAGTATTCAAGAATCCGGGCATACCGTGTATCTGGTTCGGGAGTTGCCTTTATCTCAGTATCATTTTGAAATACTTTATTGGCAAATGGATTCCATAAATAACCTGAATCGTTGATTACCTTTTCCGGGATTTCCTGGGTTATGATCCGCTTCATTACCTCGTAAAGCATTTGCTGCTTCTGCAATCCGTCCGATTTTCCGTAATTCGACTTGATCTCATCCCTGATGTTCCAATGGCTCAGAAGCTTCATATCCGGCGGAAACAGGGTGTTTCCCTCGTTGCTGAGCAATTTTCCGGCATAAATGTTGTAATCCGAAATATAAATGCCCGATTTATTACTGGCATTGGCTACAAGCTGACTTACACCGGCCGGAACACGCGAGTCAAAAACATCTCCCAAACGGGCATAGGCCCAATCTTTCCGGGTCCATTTGCTTTCCATTTCCGCTTTCTCCTTCAGGGTATAATAAGGAAAATTCAGGGTTACCAGGAAAGCAATTTTGTTACCAAAGAAATCATCTGCAAAATGGACATAGGGACTGTATGATCCGAACAATTCATCAACCGCAAGCATCTCGCCGATATCCAGGTCAAGCGGTCTGCGCAACCCAACTGCAATCCGGTTGAAATTTCCAAATACGATTTCGAAATTATCAGAAATTCGCCGGAACAACATGTCGAGTTCATTGGTATCGCTTATAAAGCTGTTCATACAAAACTCCCTGAAGTCAGCATCACTGCCATCGGTTTCCTTCCATAAAAAGGCCGTATTCCTCACACCCCTGCTGATCCTGTCTTTCTGTGCCTCGCCGGATTTCACCAGCAATGAGTCGATGGTTTGCTGAACGGTGCTTTCCGTGATGAAGGTTTTGAATTCACTCATGGTATCAGATGTTTTACGGCATTGGCTAAAAAGCACTGCCAGTATTACTAAAACGCAAATTTTCTTCATATTAAACGATATTGGTTAATATTTAAGATCCCGAATATGCTGATGACGGTTCGGCTATCATGGCACACACCACTGCAACCGAAGATGCCACGTTTAGTGATTCAACATGTGCCGGGTTGTCATTTCCCGGAGGGATGGTGATCCGGTTGCTGATGTAAGGCGTGAGTTCAGCAGATATACCCCGGGATTCATTGCCGAAAAGAATGATTCCCTTTCTTACCTTACCAACTTCCTGCACGGAGACTCCTTGCATGAAAGTTCCAAGAATCGGAAAATCTTTGGTTTGATGGAGTTTCTCCAGCAAATTCTTCAGGTCGGTATAGCTTACCTGTACATTGAACAACGCACCCATTGATGCCTGAATCGTTTTGGGATTATAAACATCCGCACAACCCGGAGAACAGAAAATTTGATCAATTCCGAACCAGTCGGCTATCCTGACGATAGTTCCCAGGTTGCCCGGATCCTGAATGGTATCCAGGGCAATGGAGAGTGAAGATGCAGCAGGATTGCAACCGGTTTCCGGATCGGGCATGCTAAAGACGGCCATTACAGACGGTGGCGTTTCAAGGGACGTAATTCTTACCAGATCTTTCTGATCCGCTTCCAGAATCTCAGGAACTGCAAGCGCGGTGATTGATTTGTTTTCATTCAGCCAGTCGCTGCCTGCGATCAGAACATCAGGAATAACCCTGCTTTTCAGTATGGAGTCTTTAATAATTTTTTCACCTTCAACAACAAACTGCCGGTGAAGAACCCTGAATTTTTTCATCCTGAGCGATGCCAGGTATTTTATTTTGTTCCTGCTAAGCACTTTCCCGGTAAAAAATTATCTTTGCGAAGATAGCAAATTTACCAGCTTAAGCGGTATTGAAAGCATTTCATATTAATCGGCCATTGTGTTTCCTGTTGCATATCCGCAAGAAATCTGTTCCGGGGCTTGTTTTCCCGGCGCTTTTCACACTCTTCTCCTGCTCACCTGCCCGGTATGTGCCTGAAGGAAATTACCTGCTGAGAAAGAATCACATTCAAACAGTTGAAAAAAAAATATCGGAAGATCAGCTGAAGAGCTATGTACTGCAAAAGCCCAATAAGAAATTACTGGGCACCCGGTTCTACCTGTTTTTATACAATCTTTCAAATATTGAAAAAGAGCGTTGGCCTCACGGGTGGCTTAGGAAAATTGGTGAAGAACCGGTGATCTATGAACCCGGGCTTACCAAAAACAGCACCGGACAGTTGAAGCAATTTTTAGAAAATAAAGGTTATTATCAGGCCGTGGTAAAGGACACTGTGATTTTCCAGGGGAGAGATGCCATTGTTTCCTATGCCATTCAGTTCAATAAGCCATACAAGATCAGAAATATTACCTATTCATTTGAAGATACCGGGCTGATTTCAAGAATTCTCCCCGACACTATTAATTCCTACTTGTATAAAAATAAAAACTTTGATAAGGATGAACTGCAAAAAGAAAGGGTACGCATTGAAACCCTGATGAAAGAACTGGGTTACTACCGGTTCTCAAAAGAATACATTTTTTTCAACGCCTCCCTCGTACCCGATGAATATGCGGTTGACCTGACCATGAATTTCAAGGAATTTGTGGATGGTCAGCCCGATCCGAGGACAAAGATCAAATATCATCCCCGTTTCATCATCAGCAAGGTGTTTTTGAACCCGAATTACTCCAGTAATACCTCAAAAACAGGTATATCAGAAACTCATCTATCATTAGACACCACCTTGTACAGGAATACTCATTTTTTGAACACCGGCAAGCTAAATATTCGGCCTAATGTGCTAATTGACAATAACTCTATTATACCGGGCGAGTATTATCAACTCAGCAAAGTGAACCGGACTTATCGGAATTTATCAGAGCTGAGCATTGTGAGGTATACCAACATCACATTCACCGAAAAGGATACTCTTTTTGCAACAGGCAGAAACAAGCACCTCGACGCGCATATCGATCTTTCGCAAAAGAAATTGCAATCATACCAGACTGAAATTGTGGGCACCAATTCGGCCGGAGACCTGGGCGTGAGAGGAAACCTGTTTTATCAGAATATGAACCTGTTGAGAGGTGCCGAAGTGTTCAACATGAAACTGACCGGGGCCATTGAAAGTCTGCGGAATTATTCCGGAGGAAATATAAAAAGCATGAAGGAAATTGGTGCTGAATCCAGCATTGTTTTTCCGAAATTCTTTATTCCGTTCCGTTTCGAAGGTTTTGTGCAACGGTATGCGCCAAAAACATCCATTAATGTGTCATTCAATTACCAGTCACGTCCCATTTATACCCGCTCCATAGCAAACGGCTCATTTTCCTATAAATGGAACAGCAGCAAATACCTTACCCATTCAGTATGGCCGGTAGAACTGAACTATGTTCAGATTTATGAAGAACGTTCCCAGGCAAGTTTTCTGGATTCAATAAGCCACACACCGCTTGCATACAGTTTTAAAGACCACGTGGTGAATGTAGCCAGGTACTCGGTAGAACTCAACAACCAGGCCATAGGCAAAAGCAGGGACTTTGTTTTTACCCGTTTCAATATTGAATCCGCCGGAAACCTGGTAAATTTTGTAACCCGTGATCAGTTTAACAGGGAAGAGAATGCCGATCCGTATGAATTATTCAATGTCCCCTATTTCCAATACCTGCGCAGCGATGTGGATTTCAGATATTACAATGTAATTGACAGGCAAAACCGTTTTGTATACCGTTTGTTTATCGGGGCAGGATA
Source organism: uncultured Bacteroidales bacterium (assembly GCA_964560225.1). Taxonomy (GTDB): domain Bacteria; phylum Bacteroidota; class Bacteroidia; order Bacteroidales; family UBA10428; genus UBA5072. The sequence continues at coordinate 2,606 of CAZLLD010000062.1, read as the reverse complement.
TCCCTATGGCAATTCCACCACCATGCCCTACGAAAAGAAGTATTTCTCGGGCGGGCCAAACAGTATCAGGGCATGGAGCACAAGGGATCTCGGACCGGGATCAGACACAAGCCGGACCTCAGCCAGTTTCTTCCCCGACAAAAACGGAGACATCAAGCTGGAAGCCAATGTTGAGTACCGTTTTAAGGTGTTCTGGAAGATGGAAGGTGCCTTTTTCGTTGACATGGGTAATATCTGGAACATCAGAAAAGATGAAAACAAACCGGGTGCTGAATTTAACTGGAGCAGGTTTCACAAGGAAATTGCCGTGGGTTCGGGATTCGGAGCCCGGTTTGACTTTTCATTCTTCCTGCTTCGCCTTGATTTCGGGATCAAGCTCCGTAATCCCGCGCCTTCATCCGATGGCAAAAACTGGATCCCGGTGTTCCGGGACTTCGACCTGAGGGATTTGCATATGAGATTCGGTATTGGCTACCCGTTCTAAAGACATCCAACCGGGGCCTGAAAATCCTGCCTCATAGTTTCAGTTAAATTGGTAAATTACTATATTTACCTTATTATAAGTTATTTAAACTTCGTTTTCTGTTATTATGAAAGACGCGATAAAAAGCCTGTTTTCTCTGTCGTCACAGGAAAGAAAAGGAACGTTGTTGCTGATCATATTGATTATTCTGATCACTGCTGTGAATGTATGGCTGAAAACCCATCCGTATTTGGCAGACAAAAATGAAACTACCCGGTTGCAAGCGGAACTTGCAGCATTTGAGCAACAGCTCACCCTGCGTGATGACAGCCTGATGATTTCAATGAAAAGGGGCCTCCCAAAAACTGCTGATGTCAGCGAACTTTTCCCCTTTGATCCGAACCAGGTTACAGCTGACGAGATGAACAAACTGGGTTTTGATGACCGACTAACCCGTACCCTGATCAATTACAGATTGCATGGCGGCCGGTTTTATGAAAAGGAAGACCTGAAAAAGATTTATGGATTATCTGAAGAACTATATAAGCGCCTTTCACCTTACATGGTCTTTGCCGGCGCTCCTGACTCGCACGAAATACCTGTCCGGAAAAAGTTCCTGACCACCGGCCCCATTGAACTGAACCGCGCAGATGCAGCAAAACTGGAAGGACTGCCAGGCATAGGTACTGTACTGTCAAACCGGATCATTCGTTACCGGTCGCTTCTCGGGGGATTTTACAGTACGAGACAACTCAGCGAGGTATATGGAATAGCCGACAGTGTGGTTGTACTGTTGCAGCAGAGGGTTCATGCAGATACCACTGCGCTGGTCAGGCTGAATCTGAATGAGGCTGGCGAAAACGAACTGGCACGCCATCCCTATATCGGCAGGTTTACGGCCAGGGGTATTATCAACTACAGGAAAAGGGTAACCCGGATTAGTGATCCGGCGGAGCTGTTGAAAAACGGGCTGATTTCAGAAGAAGATTTTGAGAAGTTGAGGAGATATTTGGAGCTGTAATTAGAATTAGCTGTGATCTGATAGCTGCGAGCTACGAGTTATGTGGGTTACGAGTTGGGAATTTTGAGTGGGAAATATGGTCAACTAAACTATTTCAGTAATACTAAAACCTGATTCAATTAAAAACTTTAAACAACTTTTGATTTGGCAAAAAGGTATTGAATTGGTAAGAGAAACCTATCTGGTAAAAAAACTACTTCCAGACTCTGAAAAATTTGGCATAATTCCCCAAATGACCAGTGCTTCAGTTTCTGTGCCGTCGAATATAGCTGAAGGATCGAGCAGACACAGCAACAAGGATTACTTAAGGTTTTTGGAAATTGCTTTAGGGTCACTATTTGAACTTGAAACTCATGTGATCCTAATGAAAGAATGCGATTTATTGGATTCGAAGGCATTAAGCAAATTGTTTTTTATGATTGATGAAGAACAAAAAATGATTATGAGCTTTATGCAAAAGCTTTAATTCCATACTTGTCTATAATCAACACACTCCACCTTATGCCCGCAGCTCATAACTCACAGCTCACAGCTCGTAGCTCGCAGCTCGCAGCTCACAGCTCGTAGCTCACGGTAATATCCATACCCTGCTTTCCAATTATTCAATAATACTCCCCCAATACACTTTTCTTTTACCCATATTTTAACTAAATTTATACAATAAGCAACGCCGTGGCTGGAAAAGGCTATTATTCTGGATTACTGCTAATTGGGATTTTTTCCAATTAAAAATTTGGTAGATATGGGCCAAAATGATAAATTTGCGGCTCATTTAAAATTTTAAATATGATTATTGTACCTATTAAGGAAGGCGAAAACATTGAAAGAGCGCTTAAAAAATTCAAGCGGAAGTTTGAAAAGACTGGTGTTGTAAAAGAATTGAGATCAAGGCAGGCATTTGTAAAGCCTTCCATGCGTAATCGCGAATTGGTTAAGAAAGCTATTTACGTTCAGCAGCTTCAGCAATCCGAAGAATAGTCAGGTACTCGTCAGGGATAATCCGGAATAAGCAATCAGCCAGAGTTAAAATTTATCCCTATATCTATGAGGCACTTCGGTGACTTTATAAAATATTTACAATCAATCAGGCATTACTCTCCTCATACGGTCAGGTCGTATCAG
>CAZLLD010000061.1:0-22044 GCA_964560225.1 uncultured Bacteroidales bacterium | reverse complement strand
CTCCTTTTAGGAAAAGTGAATAGGTAATAATCCCTTCGGCAAACTCGTGAATAACTAGTCCGGTTGCTGCCAGCACCCCTGTAATCAGGCTTACACTGAAAGTTACCGTATAAATAATGCCATCGATAAAAGAGTGTATACCTATTCCTTCAGCTGCTACAATGCCAAAGGCCAGTACATCTTTGTTGGTATATTGCTTGACGAATTCATTGGAAAAAAACATGAAAAGAAACCCCAACAGGGCCATAAACCCGGCATAGAAGTTCATTTGGATGGCCTTGGGCAACGCCAGCATAAGCGGAGTGGATATCAGCACTCCGGCGGCAAAACACATGAAATAAGTTTTAGCTTTTTCAGCCCAATTGCTGTTCCAATATAAAACCAGAATGCCCAGTCCGTTTACCAGGGCCGCCAGAATGGCAAATACTACAATGTAACCGTAGTTATCGGTGCCTGCAGACATAGAATCCTCCTTTTCATATTTATTAACAAGGGTACATCCATTTCGTGTTGGCAATGATCGACCTTTACAACAAGAAAAAGATGATGATAAAAACAGTTCAAATTTAATTGAACTTATGTTCATTTAAAAATTTTAAGGAGAATTCCTTTTGAAACAACGCTGGCAAGGATGCAGGTTGCTGCTAATATGCATAAAAAGACAATAGCCTCAATGAGAACTACAGAACATCTAAGGCTCTAAACCTTACATTAAGGAGATGAGTGACTTAAACGAAACGATTAAACAAACAGGTTCAGCCCTGCACCCTCGGTGCGCTCGAGATAAGTGGCCACGCCGCCTATCTGAACACCATCGATCAGTTCTTCGGCTTTAACCCCCATCACATCCATCGACATCTGACAGGCTACCATCTCCACTCCGTTTTGCAGTGCAGCCTGGATCATGTTCTCGAGGGTGTCCACATTTTTATCTTTCATCACCATGCGCATCATTTTGCTGCCCATGCCGGCCATGTTCATCTTCGACAGGCCCAGCTTTATGCTCGATTTTGGCATCATCATGCCGAACATTTTTCCAAACAGATCCTTCTGAACAGCCGGTTTCTGTTGCCGCTTGATTACGTTCAAGCCCCAAAAGGTAAAAAATATGGTTACCTTTTTGCCTGAGGCAGCCGCGCCGTTGGCAATAACAAAGGTTGCCAGCGCCTTATCCAGGTCATCACTGAAACAGATCAGCGTGGCTGCATTTCCTCCTAGCCGTGAACCTGGTTTGATCAAGGGTTCTCCCCTGCGTACAATGGCCGTGATTTGGGCACCATCCTGTGTTAGCTCTACCAGTTCATTGCCTGTAACGTTGGCCCAGGCCTTCACATCTTTGTAAAAACCGGCATCGGTGGCCTTTACCTTTACGGCCTCCCCAACATCAAGCTTGTCCATGGTTTGCTTGAGCTTTAAAATAGGACCGGGACATTGCAACCCGCAGGCATCCAGTTCCTGCAACTTTTTCACGTCAACCGGCTTGAAAGCAGCCTTTTCTTTGGCGCCCTGGTAAATATGATCGTCATGCCCGATATAATCATTGGCAAAAATGTCTTCGTTGCTTTGTTTCTGGCTGGCTGTTTCAAAGGTTTTCAAACCACCCGACAGGTTGAAAACTTCGTTAAAACCGCTCTGCATCAAAATCCGGCAGGCGACATGAGCCCTGAGCCCTACCCCGCAGAATACAATCAGCCGTTTGTCGCGGGGAATTTCTCCTGTATGCTGCCTGATTTCATCCAGAGGGATATTAACGGCGCCTTCGATGGTTCCCAGTTGAAACTCATCGCGGGTGCGCACATCAATCAAATAAGTATCCTCTGAAGGACAGGCTGCCACTTCGCGCCATGAAACCACCCGGGTTAATCCTTCCAGGATATTCTGTGCCACCATGCCGGCAATGTTCACCGGATCTTTGGCCGAAGAATATGGTGGCGCATAGGCATGCTCTATCCCGGCCAGGTCGTATACCGTTGCCCCGTTTTGTATGGCACTGGAAAAAATATCGATACGCTTGTCAACACCATCAAAGCCCACAATCTGAGCCCCCAGCAAACGACCTGTATCGGGCGAAAATGAAATTTTAATGGACATGGGTACCGCACCCGGGTAATATCCTGCATGCGATGATGAATGGGTGATGGAATCGATATGCGGAATGTTAAGCTTCCCCAGCAGCTTTCCCGACACGCCCGTTGAAGCAACAGTGACGTCAAATACCTTGGCAATGGCTGTGTTAATTGAGCCGGTGTAGGTTCTGTAATTTCCTTTGTAAATGTTATCCGCTACAATGCGACCTTGTTTGTTGGCCGGACCAGCCAGGTAGGTGATCATGCTGGTGCCGGTGACCGGGTTTTTAAATTCAATAGCATCACCCAGCGCGTAAATATCCGTGTCGGAAGTTTGCAGGAATTCGTTTACCACAATACCCCCTGTTTGTCCGATTTGCAAGCCCGCCTCTTTGGCCAGCCGGCTGTCGGGTTTCACACCAATGGACAGGATAACCATGTCGGTGGTAATCGACCGCGACGAGTTCAACCTGACCTGCAACCGGTCGTTTTCCTTTGCAAATGAAGCTACGGCAGTGTTCAGGTAAAACTCCACATTCTTGGTTTTCAAGTGCTGATGCACCAGTGCCGCCATGGAATAATCGAGCGGCGTCATCACCTGTTCGGCCATTTCAACAATGGTGACCCGTAATCCATATTCATGCAGGTTCTCTGCCATCTCAAGACCAATAAAACCGGCACCAACGACCACTGCATGACGGGGATTTCTTTCTGAAATATACTTTTTGATCTTATCGGTATCAGGCACATTGCGCAACGTGAAAATACCTTCCTGGTTGATACCCGGCAGTGGCGGTTTAACCGGTTCAGCGCCAGGCGATAATACCAGCTTGTCGTATTGTTCGGCATAGGTGTTGCCGGTACGCAAATCCTTTACGGTAACTTCTTTAGCGGCGCGATTGATGGCGATAACCTCTGAAAGGTTCCGGACCTCAAGGTTGAAACGTTTGCCAAACGATTCCGGAGTTTGCACAAAAAGCTTATCGCGGTCACTGATGGTTCCGCCTATGTAGTAGGGCAACCCGCAATTAGCATAGGAAATATACGCTCCCCGCTCAAAAATGATGATCTCACCGGCTTCATCCAAACGCCGCAGACGTGCCGCCGTAGTGGCACCACCTGCTACTCCGCCAACAATAAGGTATTTCATATGTATATGTATTATAAATGCTTCTCTTACTAAGATACTCCCAATCGGTGAATCTTACTACAAAAATAAATCAAATATATATTTCTACATATGACAATAATTATGTTTCTAGAGAAATCATTTCGGGTGCATCCTGGGCGATCCGGATCGGTATGCCTCAGGAATATCAGGAATGCCGTTTCCGTTAATATCGTGTTGTTGCTGCAGGTACCACAGCAGGGCCATCCACTCCTTGACTTCCTGAACGCCTGCGGCCGAAGGATCTGCATCAATCAACGCCGCGTTAATTGAATGAATGGGATTTCCGCTGGCATCCTTAAGGGTAACCTTAACCAGACCCTTGCTGAGCTTTTTGATGATGCCAATGAATTCCAGAATATAGGTATTGGCAGTGAGGCTATAGAGTTTTGTGTTTTCCTTTGACCAGTCGACGGGTACAAAATGCCCTGTTTTGTCGGCCGTGCTTATGGAAGTGATTTTCCGGAGCAGTCCTTTATCAGGATCATAGGCAGCATCCAGTCCGCCGAAATACATGTAATTACTGGAACTGCTTGATGGAGCCAGGTAGAGCACTTCCATAATCCCTTTCAGTTCCCTGCCGGTAACATATACCCGTGCCAGCGGGTAACCGGGAACACCGTCGTTTCCGCTGCCCAGCGACACCACCCTGAACAGGTCAGCCACCGATTGCTTGCCGGTTGTACCAGGCACTATGTTATCGCGTACCATGCCCGTTGGAAACAGTGTTATACCGGCACCTTCAGCAGATTTATGATTCACATAGGCATAAATCGCATCGGCAATCAGCATCCCCAGGTTACTTGTTGCAGCCTCCTTGCCTTCGTTACAGATCAGCGGGAATCCGGTTTCAGCAACCACTGAGGAATACTCCAGTTCCAATGGTGCCAGAATACGCTCTGAAATAAGCTTCTCCTGGGTGACAATAGCCTGCTGAGCAAAAGAACTTGCTGCGATGGCATCGGTAACAGGTATAACCTCAGCCTCAGTGCGTAAAACTTTTCCATTGCCAATTTCCAGTTCAAGACGGCCCAGGCCTGCACCATATGCCCCGGCCTGAACAACGGGAACGCCATTCACCACCAGGGGCTTGTCAATCAACGTATGGGTATGCCCGCTGATGATCACATCAATTCCGGGCACTTTTTGGGCAATGGTCACATCCTCGCCGGTCCAGTTACCTGATGCATCTTTTCCCACGCCACTATGTGACAGGCAAATCACCAGGTCCACCTTTTCCTTTTCGCGGAGCAATCTACTCATTTCTTTTGCCGTTTTCAGCGGATCTTTAAATTCAACCGGCCTTGACAAAGGCGCATCGTGTATGGCCACATATCCCAGGATGCCGAAGATGCCTATCCTGAGTCCGTTTTTCTCAATAACCTGGTAAGGTTTCAAAATGTTTCCATCTGCAAGTGCCTTCAAACGGTCATCGGCAGTATCGCGTTCAGAAAACATCAGGTTGGAGGCCGTCAGCAGGGGGATTTCCCCTTGTGACACCGACTTCTGCAATGTTGCTGCCAGGGCTCCGGGACCGAAATCAAACTCATGATTGCCCAAACCCACCACATCATAGCCCATTTTTTTCATCAGGGGCAGCTGAAAACCAGTTTGTTTTTCCAGCGCGTGAAACAAGGTACCCATCAGAAAATCGCCTGCATCCAATACCAGTACCTGGTCGCCGTATTTTTCTTTCTCTGCTTTGATCAAAGAGGCGATACGTGCAAAACCGCCAATGGTGTGGTCATCGTTAATGGTTTCGGGACTGTAGTCGATTTCCGGAGCGTAACCGTTCAGCCTGCTGTGCAGGTCGTTGGTATGAAGGATGATAAGTTTTTTGGGACTTTCCTGGGCATTCACCGGGTTCGGAAATGTGATCAACAGTAAAGAGATGCAAAGGGAATTGATTTTCATGGTGGTCGTTATGATATTACAAAAATAGTGGAAATAAGTATGATCTTTTTGCAAGGTTGTTGAATGTTGTTCTGATTTCAGACTTGGTTATTGTATTGTTGAATTTTTTTGTCAATCTGCGGGGCAAATAAAGTTACATCAAAATCAAAAGGGTTCAGCAAAGCCAAATCCTGCAACAGAACCCCTACAGGGTAAGAATATCCTGTCAGGCTAATATGTTTTTAAGATAATATTCTATCTTTAACCGGTATATTTATTATTTTTAAAGGAATAGATATTTCATTTTTGAAATGATGCCCGTAAATCCATTCAACCCAATTATCAAATTTTTTAAGAAAATCAAACCGGCATTGTTCCACAGGTACACCCTGTTTTTGTTGTCTTCAGCAATTCTTTACTTAATAATCATTATTCATTTAAGTAAATACAAAACAGAGCTGATTTCAACCACCGTATCATCAGAAGATTACTCCTATCGTTATGCCGATCTTGACCAGGACGGGAGTAGCGAGAAATTGCAGTTTGTTCTTAATTATCATGACCTGTATGGTCTGATTATATACCATCAGGACAAGACCATCGGGCAGTGGAATTTTACCGGTAATGGAGCAAAGGGTAATTCGCACATGATTGATGACGTTGACCATGACGGAATCCGGGAAATACTCGTTTTCACTGTTCATCATGACAGCATATTCCTGAATTGCCTGGATGCCATTAACAGGAATATTGAATTCCAAAATAAACCCATTTGCAAAGTCAATAAGGATGCAGGTGGTGAATACGATTATGAAATTATTCCCTGTTCCTGTTTTGATGTGAATAAAGATGGTTATAAAGAGGTTTTTTTTAGCATTCGTTCTGGTTTTTCAACCTTTCCAAGAAATATGTTTGCTTATTACCCCGGGAAAGACAGTGTTTTTGTTTCTCCTGAAAGCTGTTCGCTAATCCTGGAACCTGAAATGATGGATATGGACGGAGACAGTATACCGGAATTCATGGCCCGGATTACACATGCCACCGGAAATTGTGATACAGACAGAAATTATTCCGACCAATACACATGGTTAATGGTATTCACTCCGGATATGAAATTCAAATTTCCACCCATTTCTTTTGACGCACATCCTTCAGTGACCAGGTTTATTCCTGTAAAAAACGGTAAAACCAATCAGATTCTTGTTATGCACATCTATCAGGGACTGGATAATAACCCAAGTTTTTTTGCCTTATATAATGATGACGGAAAATTGATTAGAAAAAAAAATATCGACATGCCTGAGTCGTGGGTTTATTCTGCACTTTTTGCAATGGATGATGAATTTGAAAAGATCCGTATTTTAAAAACAGACGGCCGTGTTCTTAGTATCGACAGTATGCTGAACCTCACTTATCGGACTAAACTTAAAAACAACCCGAATATTTTAGGGATTGACAAAATGGACCTTGATCTTGACGGACAAAAGGAATTCATTTTTCCGGGAAAGGCAAATGGAGAAATGATGATATACAGAAATGATTTTTCAAACCCTGTTGCACTTAATACTGGCAAATATATTTCGTCAGACCGGATATCCCTGATAAGCAAAACCGGTGAATTACCAGGGATATTCATATATAATAACGAATATTTATTTATATTTAGTTACAAACTTTCCTTACTGTACAAATACAGGTTCATCCTGCTACTGCCCATATTCCTGATCATTTTATTCACCGATTTAACTATCAGACAAATCAGGAAATATAAGAAACTGAAGGTCGACCACATCCAAAAGCAACTATCAGAACTTCAGATTAAGTCGATTCAGAATCAACTGGATCCGCACTTCACATTCAATATTTTTTCCTCCTTTAGCAATTTAATCAATGAAAAAGACACAAAACGCGCGAACTATATTTTTGATAAATATGCAGGTCTGCTGAAAACGAGCGTTATCAATTCAGCGAACGTCCAGGTAAGCCTTCGGGAAGAACTGGATTTTGTGACAAGTTATCTTGAGCTGGAAAAATTCAGGTATTCTGATCAGTTTTCATTTCAAATCAACATTCAGGAAAACATAAGCGATCAGATAGCTATACCCAAAATGATTATCCACATTTTCGTTGAGAACGCAATCAAGCATGGAATAAGGCATTTGAATTCCGGAGGCAGATTGATAATCAACGGAACACAAAATAACGGCACAATAAAAATCTCCATACATGACAATGGAGTCGGCAGAGCCAAAGCAAAAGAAATTGGAAGTACTTCAACTGGCAAGGGTCTTATGATTGTAAATGCCATTATTGAGAATTACAATAAGCTTTACAACCAGAAAATAGGTTTTAAAATCAATGATTTATATGAAAATGAACTGGCTACGGGAACCGAGGTGCAAATAAGAATACCGGTACCTGTTTAAGCTGACAGCCTGCGCTCAGATAATTTTAATATAATTGTATTACCCAAATCCCTGACAAACCATGCCCCCGATCACCTGTATTATTATCGATGATGAACTGCAATTAAGGAACAGAATGGAAAGCTTGCTCCTGAAATTGGGAAACATCAGCATTCTTGCTAAAGAAGGAGAACCTGGATCAGCCATCGAAAAAGTACTTGAATTGAAACCTGATATTGTTTTTATCGATGTTGAAATGCCCAGGATAAATGGTTTTGGAGTAGTAAAGGCAATCAGGGAAAGGCAATTTTATCCCACTTTTATTTTTGTAACCGCCTATCAGCATTATGCAATCAAAGCCATCAAACAAGAGGCATTTGATTATATTCTAAAACCCATTGACCTGGATGAGTTAAGCGAAACCATTGAAAGATACGAATTGAATCAGGTCAGGAATAAAGATATTGTTGACATCGGATCGCTCTCATGCCTCTCGGAACGCGAGAAGGAAGTATTGAAGCTGGTGATCAAAGGTCATACAAGCAAAGAAATAGCTGAAATGTTATTCATAAGTAAGGCTACCGTTGATTCGCACCGGAAAAAAATTCTTGAAAAAACCGGCACAAACAAGCTTTCTGATTTGATTATTCAGTTGTTGGTTAAATAAAATGCATTATATCATTCTCTTTTCATCCGTCTACCTCTTTTTTAAATCAATACTGATGATGATCAGAAATCACTATAAATGATAGCATTTATAATTTCTGATAAGATAATTTCGTAATTAAATCCACCAAGCCCTTTTTTCCTTATGAATGACAATTACAACTCAAGACAGAAAAAGATTTATTCTGATTATTCAGAATATCCGACCGATGAATTAATCAATGCAGTTAAGGAAAATAAATACGTTGACTCAGTTATTGAAATCATCAAGGATATTCTGGAGGAAAGAAAAGTAAAAGTTTCAGACTATAATTCCCGTAATGAACAAGTCACAAAGGATGATTCTTTGGATTATGAGTATTTTATGGCAAAGAAAGGAGCCAGAATTCACGCCTATTTTGGCATACTAATATCAATAATCCTGATAGGATTAGGTCTTTTTGTTACTTTTAACAAGGTTGTTTATTTTAAGTATGGCCCTATTGGCTTTATTGCGGCTCTTGGTTATGGCATTTATAATTTGGTTAAAGTATATAAGATCTTTACTTTGAAGGTTGGTATTGGTAAAGATCATCTTAAAATAAATGACCAGACTACAACATGGAATACCATAGAATCAGCTGAGTACAGAATTGCATCATATCTTGATCCTGTAGTGATTTTAAAATTATCAGACGGTTCTGTAATGAATATTCCTGCTGTAATAAGTGAACTTGATTATATAAAAAGCAAAATCGAGAAAAATATTGATCATATCATAAGAAACAATGAATAGATATGGAAGGTCCTCTGGAGTTTATTGTACAATTTGGGGCATTCATACTATTGAGCATTATTTTAATTGCATTACGGAATTATATAAATAAAGCCAAAAGAAAGCGATGTATCGCTAATTATCCTTCCGCGGAAAATATTAAAATAATTAAGAATGAGATCCGGGCATTAAAAGATAAAAAAGTCACCTATCAGACCATTCTTAAATCAATCTCTCAGACATACGAAATTGACACCTGGATAGCAAGAGGATTAATAATTGAGGTTGAAAAAGAAAGCGTTGCTAATATAAAAGAAACTAAATCCTTGCAAAAAAATTATATTTCCTTTAATTACCCTGGCAACTGGAAGATCCAGAGTGTCGATAAAAATCTGGACAGCAATCTTGCCTTTGCAATTGAAGGTTCCTATTCGGCAATTATATGTTTTGCACTGCTGGGCGCTGTTTCAGAAGAAATTCCATCTTTTAATGAACTATTAATGAAGTTTAAACCTGAATATGATGAATTTCAGGAAATTTCAAAGATTGAACAATGGGGAACTTTCCAAGGAGAAGGAATTGAGTTCTCTGCAAAAGACGTTGTGTCTCCTGCCAAAGGCTTTATTTTTCAGTATAAGGATGGAAAAAACAGTTTTTATATAACCCAGGTTTCGGCGGTAGATGATATTGACAATACAGCAGACGGATTCAGATTAATTGAAAGCACCTTTCGAATTCTCAACTAACTATATTCATTTAATGAAGTCTGAAAACATTAACCCATAAATAAAGCAATTATCGGTGCCTGATCTGTAAAAAAACACTTTAAACCAATGTGGATACCAACTACCACAATAAAAATGGGGCGGAACTGAAAAGCCATACGAGTAAGATCATACAAAACCAAACCCTATGAAAACCTCAGTATTTTGTTTTATTCTCATGTTATTATGTGGTCATTCTTTTGCACAAAGCAGCACCTCCCCGTTAAGATTGGAAAAGAAAAAAGTGTATCAGGATGATGTCGTTCTTAAATATAAGGATGTCAAGCCGATTCTTGTGAACAATTCCTTATCATCGGCAGAATTCAAAACACATAAGACGAATCAGACCATTGCTTCCTCATTTGCCATTGTAGGATGTGGCCTTACCGCTTTAGGCGGATATTTACTTTTTGCTGAATCAGTAAAGGAAGCCGATGAGATTGATGACGGAAACCTCAATTATAAGGCTGATTACTCAGGGGCTATGACTGCTCTCGGTGCCGGACTGGCATGTGTTGTTGTTAGCATACCCTTCAGTATAAAGGCGAAAAAGAGCTTCAAAAAATCAATTGATCTGTATAACTCCGGAATCAAAGAAACAGGTTGCAATGGCATTGATTTCAGAATGAATTTGAGTTATAATCAGGTAGGGTTGACCATGCGGTTCTGAGTATTCAATCGTCAACATGCCGAAAACCTGAAATATCGATTCAGAAAGATATCCATTAGATTATAAGTTGTGCCAAATATGATTATCCAATAAAAATATCAAAATGAAGAACAAACTGAAATTTCTGTTTCTTGGGTTGCTAATATCTTTATTTTATACGGGATGTAGCAAAGATGACAATGAGCCATCGGAGTCTTCTGAAGGCTATTTGCAATATCAAGACACCAAATATCCAACACCCAACGGCATGTTGGTTTTTAAACAACTAATCAATACAAACCTATGCCTGTATGACTTAAATTTATACTCGTCAAACTTCACATTCACAACCTTTGGAGATATTTCTAGTGTTCATGAAACTGGTCAGATAATATCTTTTTATATAATTTCTCCTATTCAGGTGACTGATATTAATGTCGACGGGATTATCACTAACAATGAAATTACAATAGAAGACTTAGTCCTGGAGGAAGGAGATTATACATTTTCAACTGATTTCATTGCTCATACATTTGAGGCTGATTTCATCACTAATGCAAGCGAAACAATCGATTTTGATGTTTATTCTATTGTAACAGGTACCGTCAATATTTCCAAATCCGGTGATGTTTATGAAATAACCTATGACGGTCTGGATGAAAGCTCCTTAAACGTTTCCGGCTATTACAAAGGAAAACTTAATGTGATCAATAATCCATAAAGTTGCTATCTTGCAAGGATACACTATATATCAAATAGTTATTTTGATAGTGAATGTGTAGATCCGGGGCGGATAAGCCCTGATTTCATCCTGGTTCAGCGAAAAATAGCCTGAATAGTCGGGGTCGGTTTCAAAATCCAAGCTATTGTATCCGGTCATTGCGAATATACACAAGGTGGTAATGATAACTTAGCTATTAATTGATTATCTAAACATATGTATTAATGGCTCATCATTCCATTACCATAAGGAGTGTATTTTTATTACCTGAAATGACCTTATTAAAGATGATACTATAGCATTGCTGATTATGATCAAACAAACATATGTTCACTTGGAATAATCTGGTTTGTTTTACACCAGTTCTTCAGCCATAACAATTCTGGGGTGGTGATTTTCAATGTCTTTGCTGTCGATATGGGTGTAGGCCATAATAATGACCAGGTCGCCTGTTTGTACCTTACGGGCTGCGGCTCCATTTAAAATAATATCATGACTTCCCCTGTCACCCTTAATCACATAGGTTTCAAACCGCTCGCCATTGTTGATATTTAACACCTGAACCTTTTCAAATTCATACAATCCGGCCTGTTTCATCCAGTTCTCGTCGATGGTAATGCTCCCCACATAATTCAGATCGGCACCGGTAACTTTTGCCCGGTGAATCTTCGATTTCAGTATTTCGATCTCCATGTTATGCTGTTTTATCAGGAAAAAAGTTTTATGCTTCCAATCACTACATGCGATGAAAATCCAAGCATGCGATGAAATATTGATCAAATTTAGTGCTTTTTACTTTATTATGAACAAAAGTTCATTTACTTTTGATTGCCATTTTCATGTCAAACCGCTTATTCTCCATGTATTCACCTTTGGTTATGATAAACTGGAATAAAGAAAAGTCAAAGATTAACCTGGTAATCGATGTCATTATGTTTGTGTTACTGATGGCTGTTGTCGGACTGGGATTACTTATTAAGTATGTGCTGGTAGCCGGTTATAAGCGAAAAACCATTTATACTGACGGGGTGGACCTTACGTTTTTAGGGCTTGACCGGCATGAATGGGGAAGCATTCATCTTTGGATCGGCTTTATACTGATTTTCTTTCTGATATTACACATTATCCTGCACTGGAGGTTAATTGCTGGTATTTTCTCGCGGATGATCAAAACCCCGTCGATTCGTTACTTCATCAGTATATCCCTGCTGATAGTTTCGCTGATCCTTGCCTTATCGCCCTTGCTGGTATCTCCGGAAGAAACACCCATGCCCCGCAAACACATTCATAATGCCGGTATAGTTTTAGAATCCCCGAATGAAGATCATACGGAGGTTCAGGAAATAGTACCGGCAAACCATCCACAGGCATTCAGTGATGAGCGGTTGCACCGCCAACAGACTGAACCGAAACATGAACATGCAAATGAACAACCTGAGATATACGGTAGCATGACTCTGGAAGAGGTTGCTTCCATGTATAACATACCCCTTCAAGTAATCACTGAAGCATTAAACATCCCGGACGCCTTGCCTGACGAAAGAATAGGGCGATTGCGAAAAACATATGGTTTTGAAATGAAGGAACTCAAAGACATCATTGATAGAACAATCAGTAAATAATGATCACTCAACTGAAACACATTTTTGGGGCTAAATGCTCGGCAATAAAAGTAAATGCCGGGGTGAACGAATTTGTTAACATTCCAACCAAACAAATAAAATTTTGTGAGGCAGTTAGCCACTCTTTCAATATTCCACTTCATCTGGACAATGCAAACCTCGGATGCCCGGGAGCCCGCAGATGTCTCGGATTTGACAACAAGGAAAAGTCCCTTGTAAAAACTATTTCAGAAAACAATAACATTCCGGCTCAATTTATTGAAAGAGCTTTACGTGACATACCCAGGATTAACAACATCAATCATATTGTACTTGGTATGACTGAATTCATGGAACAGGAGATGCAACCAGACATGTACATTGTCTATGTCAAACCTCATTTGATCACTACATTAATGCATACCCTGGCAAGGCATGCTGTTATTCCCTCACTGCCACCCTATTCGCTTTTATCTGTTTGTGGCAATGTTTTTTCGAATTGCTACCTGCATAAAAACTTGTCTCTTTCTTTCGGATGCCCAGAATCGCGACGATTTGGAGGAATAGAAAGAGAAGAGGTTGTAGTGGGAATTCCGTATACTTTAACAGCTGAACTCATCAGGACTATGCCATGATGACTTTTACCACAAAAACCAAACGGAAAAAAATTACTGCTTTGTAAATCTTGTGTTAAGTCTTTTCATTTTGGGTTTTTCATTAACAATATATGGTAGTTTTGTTGACAAAATTTATGTCCGCCATTTTAAATAATAAAACCCATATACTATGAAAAACCGGTTTGCATTACTCATGATTTCTGTGTTTCTTTCCGGAGCTTATATCCCCCTTAACTGTCAATCCATTGCCAGAGGCATTGTTTATGCAGATCAGAATAAGAACCATGTAAAAGACCGCAAAGAAAAAGGCATAGCCGGTGTTGCGGTTTCCAACGGTAAGGATGTTGTGCTTACCGATGCCAAAGGCCAGTATGCGCTGCCGGTTGCCAACGACAACATCATATTCGTAATCAAACCTGCTGACTACGATTTGCCGGTTAACACAAACAACCAGCCCCTGTTTTATTACATTCATAAACCCAACGGTTCACCTGAACTGAAATATCCAGGTGTTCCGCCTACCGGACCCCTTCCGGCTTCCATTGATTTTGGTCTTATTCCCGCCGCGGCAAAAGACAGCTTCAGGGTATTGATTTTCGGGGATCCCCAGCCCTATTCACTCGAAGAGGTGGCATATTTCCATAAAGGAATCGTATCGGAGTTAAAGGATGTTCAGGGAGTGGATTTAGGTATCAGCATGGGCGACCTGGCAGGCGACAACCTCGGTTTGCATCAATCCTATATTGAAGCGGTCAAGGATATTGGCATACCCTGGCACAACGTAATAGGCAACCACGATGAGAATTACGATGTAAAAGCCGACAGCCTGTCAGACGAAACCTTTGAACGGAATTTCGGTCCGGCCACCTATGCCTTCAACCACGGGAAAGCACATTTCATCATCCTCGACGATATTCTTTATCCCGATCCGCGCGATGGCCGCGGCTACTGGGGCGGATTCCGCAAGGACCAGCTGGAATTCATCAAAAACGATCTCAGCCTGGTACCTAAAGACCACCTGGTGATCCTGGCCTTTCACATACCCATCAGCGAACTCGAAGGGGGTGACCCGTTCAATGACGAAGACCGGTTGAAATTGTTTGAACTGCTGAGGGAATATCCTCATACCCTCACGCTTTCGGCACACACCCATTTCCAGAGCCAGGACTTCTTCACTGCAAAGGAGGGATGGCTTCAGGAGCAAAGACATCACCACTACAATGTGGGTGCCACATGTGGCAGTTGGTACAGCGGACGGCTCGATGCCAATGGAATTCCAGCATCCACCATGCGCGACGGCACACCCAAAGGCTATGCTTTTTTGAATATCAACGGCAACCAGTATACCATTGATTACAAAGTAGCAGGTCAATCAGCCGATTACCGCATCGGCATTTTTGCACCCAAAGTGGTTGAACAAAACCGTTCGACCAGTGCCGGTATTTATGCCAACTATCTCATGGGAAGCGCTACCGATACGTTATATTGCAGAATTGACGATGGTCCCTGGAAGGTCATGCAATACACATACGATTACGATCCGGCCTACCTGCACCTGTTGCACGAATGGGATTTTGCTGAAACCTTGCTTCCCGGCAGCAGACCGTCGAATCCGGTATTCTGCGACCATTTGTGGCGTACAGGAATTCCCACAAGACTTCCGGAAGGGGAACACATGATTCACATCAAAGTAACCGATATGTTTGGTCGTTTAATCACGCAACAAAGTAAGTACCGGATTATGGTACAAAAATAAACGCTCATGATTACTGTGCTTTGATGCTGAATAACGATGTGTATAAGTCATGTTTCGACTCAGCTCAATATGACTGTAAATCAGACCAAAGCTCAATATGGCCATGGTAACAAGGCTGTTTACCGGCGGGAAGCCTTCTCAATCTGGTGCAATTTGCTTCGCAGTATTCTTCGTCGCAGTGGATTTATCCTGTCAACAAACAAAATTCCCTGCAGGTGATCATATTCGTGTTGAAAAATACGCGCAACAATGCCGTCCAATACTTCTTCGCGTACATCAAAATTTTCGTTGCGGTAACGAACAGTTATCTTTTCAGGTCTGATAACGCCTTCATTAATACCGGGGATACTCAGACAACCTTCCTTAAACTCATTTTCTGAGGAGTCAACAAACAAAATCTCCGGATTCAGATATACCTGCTCCAGTGGTTGTACACCATCATCCTTTAATGGCACGGTATCAATAATAAAAATACGTTTTACCACACCCACCTGCGGACCAGCCAATCCAATTCCGCCGGCTTTTTTTAAGGTTTGTGACATGTTTTCGGAAATGGTCTTAAAATCGACATCCGAGTCAATGTCAAAAGTTTTTTCCCTCAGTTTTGACGAACCGTATAGGATTACGGGTAAAACCATAATCAGGAGTTCATTAATTTCTGGTTATAATAAACCACTGTATTCTTTTCTTCGGTGCCCAGTATTTCGCCAATTACGTAGCATTTTACCATCAACAAAAAAAAGATGGACTTTTTTCGGTTACCGATCAGTCCTTCGAGATTACCCTGCCCCTTGGAAATGATCAGGTCGGCAGAATCAAAAACACTCCGGAATTCATCGGAACACCGGTTAAGCATGGTTGAAGGCGCATCGTAACCGTTTGAAATGACTTTCGCCACCTTGTCCATTCCCACTCTGACAGCATCCTCCAGGGTAATATCATTGATGATATTTCCTCCCCGGGTAGCAAAATAAAGATTGGGGTGATTGATGGTTTCAATAAACAGCTTATCCAACACAATCTCACCGGCATTGTCGCCCAGGTATAACACTGTTGATGCCTTTTTTAAAGCCTCATGGAGCATTGCCGAATGATCAATGGACGGCAGCTTGTCAGCTGCGGCAGAAAGTGTGCTAAACACATCAAATTCCCCTGGCGGTCCAAAATCAATGATATTACCTGCAAGCGCATATCTTAAGGCTGTTTGAAAAGGATTATCAGATTGCCTTATTATCTGTCGCGTTTGCTCTTCAATATCCAACATCAACTGATTGAAATTATCCTTCTCTTTTTCATACAAATCACCTTTGCAGGTGACCCGCTTCACAATCCGGTGAAGAAAACAGGCAACTTCAGGAGATGAAAGACCGATATTTTCAGGATGGATGACATAATCATTAAAACGGTTAACAACACGTTGTGCTGTTAAAGCATCCACATCATGCTTTGTTAGCAGTCTGTCTGCCTGCAAAACAAGGCATTTCAAGCAATCCGGATGCATGCCTATTTGCCCTGTTTTTCGAGGTCGTCAATGCGCCTGGCAATCTCGGCTTGTGATCGGTTCAGCGCCTCAGCCTGTGATTTCAGCATTTTGATCTCATCCTCCCTGCTCATGGATTGCGACCAGGGTGTTTCGGAACCATATTCCCGGGCCATACGACCCTGTCCGCGACCAAAGCCGCGACCCCTTCCAAAACCAAGTCCAAAGCCGCGTCCAAAGCCGCGTCCAAAGCCTCTACCCATTCCACTTCCAAATCCTTTTGTGTAACCCGGGCTGTCATAACCCGAACAAAAACCTAATGATCTTCCGGTTCTGGGACCTTGTCCCACAGGTCCGGTACGGTCTCCTGATGGCATATGTCAATTATTTTAGTAATGTTTTTATTTGTGCAGCTATTGGCTGTTGGCCTTTGGCTTTTGGCTTTTGGCTTTTGGCTTTTGGCCATTAGCTAACAGCTAACAGCCAATAGCTATCTCACAGCAAATATACGCATTATAATGAACATATGTTCACTTAATGGAGTTTTTTTACGACTTTTTTTCAAGTAGTGCAGACAACCCATTAATTACCGGCTTGTTAACCGATAAACTAAAACCTGCCTTACAGGCATAACTAACCGATTGGTTAAAATGTTCAACCGAAACATGCGCCGGAGGCTCGGCAAATAATACAGAACCTCCGGTTTTGGTCATTGCATATAGGTCCCTGAACAGTTGTTCCCTGTCAGGAACTTCATGCACCACGGCAAAAAGCAGTGTAAAATCTACCTGGTTTTTTAATGCCTCGGGATTATAGGTATCTCCCACCAGAAGTGGCTCGATAATGTGACCGAGTTGCGCATTCCGGGCCCTTTTGATGAGCTTTTCAAGCATTTTTTGCTGAATATCCACGCAATATACTTTCCCGTTATCGCCTGTCATTTTGGCCAGGGGAAGAGAAAAATATCCCATGGCACTGCCATAATCCATTACCGTCATGCCATTGTTCACATGCGGACCAAGGATTTTGTAAGGATTCTGACCCAGTTTGCGTAAGGGAATAAGCAGTGCATATCCCATCCACCAGGGACAAACTTGATGGTTGTTGTTCATTGGTTTTGGTATTAAATTACCAGGCAATAATAAACTACCTGATTCAAATGGCGAATTGCTTTTCGGCCAGTCGCATAATAAAGGCGGCAATCATCCGGAAAAGTACGGGCAATTTGCAAAAGAAATTGTGATTCAAAAAGCTTCAGAATATTTCCAGTTTCCTGATATTCTCAACAGCCTCAAAAAGACCCCGTTGCTCAAACTTGCGTTTCCAGATCTCAACAGGTGTATAGCTCATGGTAACGGTGGTACTTTTAACAACCATTAAACGGTCGCCTTTTTTCAGATTGAAAACGGTCAGCAGTTCTTCTGTTAAAAACACCTTTCCGCCAACAACCTTTGTAAGCGCATAATATCTGTTTTTGTCGACAACAAAAGAATTAAGCCGGTCAATCCGGTCGATGACGCTCTTAAACACGCTATTGTAAGCTTTTTCCTTAATCATGATTCCCAAACCGCCTTCGCCGATATGTGTAGTTGAAAGTAGCACAACATCACCATCTGAGAGGCCATAATACTTAAAAGCCTTGGGAGGTATGGTGATGCTTAAATCATCCCTGATGATAGAAATTCCGTAAGCTTCTTTGGTTCCGGACATTCCGGGCGATAAACTGGGCATGTTATTTATTTTGGTTTGAAAGGTTAATAGTTCGGGCCATACTCAGGGTTATTCCGTATCCGGCTCCCAGCTGTGTTCCATTGAAGTATTGGTATACCGGAATATCAAAAAGCATAGAAAGATTCCATTTTTCCTTGATTACGTAGTTTAATTGTGGAACAACAAAAAACAAAACGCTTCCCGATGATTCCTTTATTTCGCCTGCTATCTCATCGTGCATCCGGATCTCGTTTCTCAATTGGAGAATAGTTGTCCAGTCGCCTTTCAACCTGTTGGATATGATGTGTTTTGATATATAGCCTGAGGTATAAAAAGCAGTTCCCGGACGGTATTCATACTTATTGGTGAAATGATATTCCATTCTGTTGGTCAGGAAAAAACGCATTCCCTTTCCTGAATTCTCCTTAACCCATGTAGTATTCATCACCAGAGCATAGGAACCCATTGTTGGCTGAACCTCTACAGGCAGTTCAACATGATCAACCGACATCGGGTCACGTGACGTCGGGATTTTGACACCCAGGGCAAGGGTAACAAAAATTCTTTCGAAATTCTCAGCATATAACCCATAGCGGGTTGAGATTATCAGGTTAGAAAAACCATAGCCCCTGAGCCGGTATTCCGGAAGCGTATTGTATACCTGGGTTTTATTAACAAAATAGCCCAGTTCAGTTTCAAGAGCAAACCGGTTAGTTAAACCAAATCCCATGAAATGGGTGAAATTACTATAGAATGCCCTGTCTATAAGATCAAAATCAGCATGTTTGGATCCTTCAAAATATTGCCGGCCCTGACCGTATTTATAGAATGTGATAACCCTTATGGATTTTTTCTCCAGTACCAGTAAATTTTCAGTACCTCCAACCGGATTAACCGATGAAAGGCACTGGGCAGCAGTTCGAAAATCTCCTATAACTGCGGCAATGAAAAGCAATATGATGTATTTATTCAACAACAATGGTGACGGTTTTAGTCTCCGATTTTCCGTTACCGTCCTTTACCTGACATTGAACCTGGTTGGTGCCCACATGACAGGGAGCTGAAGCATAAGTGACTGATGCTCCTGAGCCCAGGATATCCCCGGCGGTGGCCGACCAGTAATAAGCAAGTTCGTAACCGCTTGCAGTGGCTGTTACCTTAGTGGTTTCACCCGGAGCTATGGTGTCATGCTCAGCCACAAGTGACTGAAATGTGAGGGGCTGATTCGGATCTCCTCCACTGTCGTTATCCTCACCGCAGGATGCAAAAAACAGGCAAGCCGTAAAAAACACTACTGCAATAAACGTTTTACAATACATAGCGATATATTTGAATGGTTCATTCTTCATTCTTCATTCTTCATTGCTAATTGTTAATTGTTAATTATCCTTAACGCACCTCACCGAAAAACCATAGCTTTTCGGAAAGGTATTCCACCTGCCCACGAGATCAGAATGAATATCCAGGCACCTCCTCCATGCATTGCTGCCATATTCGGTTGAAGTCCACATATATTCATAAGCACCGAGCAGGTAATAATCGCCTGCCGACGATCGTCTTCCAGCAAGCACGGCGTTGTAACCTGAAGCTCCACCCGAAATGAGACTTGTTCCGACACCTGAACCCCGCCAGGTATTTTCCATGTCAGCTTCTGCCTCTGTCATTCCCAATGCCATCTCAAGTATTTTAAATTCCTCATCTGAAGGCACATGCCAGTCACAGGGACAAATCCCCTGTGATTCCTCAATGGTTGTTTCGTTCATGGCCACATCCCAGGTATACAAACGTCCATAGAGCGTCGCTTTGTTCTCATCATTACCATATGCATAGCCTGTTACAGGACTTCCATCAGGAGCATGCGTTACCCTCAGGTTTTCACCCATCCAAAACTGTTCGCCTATTTTTACAATGGAATACCGGTTACCATCATAATCCATCAGAGAATCGGATAATGCAATCTCGGCCTTCCGGGTTTGATTTTCACTGTCAGTAACAGTCACACTATAGCCTCCAGCCCCTGCACCTGTTATGTCCTCGTCTGTTGAACCGGTCGACCAAAGATAGGCATAGGGAGGACACCCTCCCGAAACGGTTATGTCAATGGTTCCGTCTGTAAAGCCCGTAGCCGATGGATGCACTGTCAGGAAATCAATTACAATGGAATTCGGCTCAGGCTGGGTAATAATGAATGTATCTGACGCTTCCTGGTTTCCGGCATCAGAAACCACAACCACAAAAGACCCTGCAGGCAGGTTGGCAATATCTTCGCTAGTTGCACCTGTGGACCATTGAAAAGAATAGGGCTGGGTTCCGCCATTCACTGTCAAGTCAATACAACCATCGGTTCCACCAAATCCGCTCACATTGGAAACTACACCTGACAGGGTTAGCACTTCCGGAGTTTCTTCTTCAGGATCATGGCAGCTCCAACTACTGAATGACAACAACATAGCAGTAAGGAATAACAAACTGCCTCTCACTATTTCTGACTTTCGGGTCATGTCCTACAAAATTAAACGAACTTTTGTTCGTATAAAAATTTTTTATCTGATTTTACAACGCGTTCTTTATCTGCCATTTGAGCAATGATTGCCCATTTTCAGGCAGAGAATTGAACAAGTTTCCAAATCAAGCATTTGTTTATTTAAAAAAATAATCGTATATTTGTTCTCATATAAGAACTATTCTTTTTTAACAATAAATATATTTTAACAATGAAAAATCAAATTGGATTAGAAAAAGCTTATGCCGACAAGGTTTCGGACAAGCTGAATGACTTGCTGAGCAATATTCAGGTAGCTTATATGAATGTAAGAGGTTTTCATTGGAACATCACCGGAAAACAGTTTTTTAAATTACACGAGAAATTCGAGGAAGTATACGATGATCTTAATGAAAAAGCCGATGAAGTAGCAGAAAGAATTCTCATGCTCGAAGGCAAACCTGTACATGCTTTTTCTGAATACCTGAAACGCTCTGAAATAAAAGAAAAGATAAATATTTCCTCAGATCAGTCTACTGTTAAGGAGTTACTTGAACAAATTCTGGTTTTATTAAAACACGAACGTGAAATCCTTGCCCTGGCAGCTGAAAATGGTGATGACGGCACGGTAGACCTGATGACCGGTTATATCTCGGGACAGGAAAAAACCATCTGGATGCTGAACGCCTTTATGAAATAAGCATCTGGGTAATAAATCCAAACATATACTGTTTGCAATGCCGGTAATCCTTTTTAATTATAGGTTTACCGGCTTTTTTTTATGACAAATCACATCAACGAACATATGTTCATTTTATTATGTATATTTGCTGTGAAGAAGCTTTTGGCCATTAGCTATTGGCCTTTAGCCAACAGCCAACAGCGAATAGCCAACAGCGAATAGCCAACAGCATCTTAAATAACATAACATGATCGCATTCGGACCTGTACCTTCAAGAAGACTCGGAAAAAGCTTGGGAATTAACAATATAGCATCGCGAAAGGTTTGTTCCTACAGTTGCATTTATTGCCAGATAGGTCTTACTCCTGTTCAGGCACTCACCCGCACAACTTTTTATGACCCTGAGCTCTTATTCAATGAAGTTGAAAAACACCTTCAAAAAATCTCACCAGATGACAAACCAAATCACCTGACATTTGTAACCAATGGCGAACCTACGCTTGACATCAATCTGGGGGAAGAAATCAGGATGCTCAAAAAACTGAATATTCCTATAGCTGTAATTACAAATTCATCGTTATTGAACGACCCCGGTGTGCGTGATGAACTGATGGAAGCTGACTGGATTTC
>CAZLLD010000060.1:0-22111 GCA_964560225.1 uncultured Bacteroidales bacterium | reverse complement strand
GGCGGGGGTCAGGGGGTGGACTTAAATGAATGGATGCTATTATCAGTACTCAAAAGATATTCCGCAAATTTGTGTGTAATTTACTCGAGAGCGCTCTGTATTCCTCCCCCAGCCCCCTCCAGAGGGGGACAGCACATTTTCTATACTCATCTCAAATTAAAAAAGTGAGTGCCTTGTTCTATTGAAAAATTTCTTAGCTTGACGGCTATGGGCACAGCCTGAGCCGAACCAGGGTCGAAGTATGACAAGTAGCCGATACAGCTCATAGCTCATAGCTCATAGCTCATAGCTCGTGGCTCGCAGCTGTTTTCAGACTTTGCAGACTGTGAAGACTTTGTAGACTGCATGACTGCAAGACTGCAAGACTTTAACTACCCTAAAACAACTGCGAAATTTCCTTCTTGATAAAACTGATGGCGTCGGTGACGGGCATTTTCTCCTCATCCACCATGGATTCGAGAATGGCTTTGCTGAGCGTGATGGACGGCGTATCTTTACCCACTTTCTCGGCCAGGGAGTTGATCAGCTGAATGGTGCGTCCGCGGGCAATTTTAAGCATTTCCCAGGCACCATGAGAAATGTAAATCTGTTGCGTCAGGTTGTGTTCGAATTCCGAGCGGATGGCATGAAGCATCTCGGCCTGCAGCTGCTGGGTGGTAAAGCCCGATTTGTTTACCCTCATGATCAGGTTTTCGGGTGATATTCTCTCGAGGAACAGGATGGACCGTTCATAGGCCTGCAACCGGAGCGGCGTGATCATCTGCTGGTTGTTCAGAAGCAATTGTTGCCGGCGTTTCAGCTCTTCGCCGTCGAAGTATTTCTTAACCAGGAAAAAGGTGGTCAGAAATACGATCAAGGCAGGCAGGATGTATTTCAATATTTCAAGTACGGTTTCCATGCTCATAAAATTCTGATAAAATTAAGACAGGTAATATTAATGAATTTTGCGTGAATAGTTTATTTTTACGCATGGAAAATGTGCAGGGACATTGCGTGCAATGTCCCTGCACCATGTAAAACCATACAAAATAAAAAACAATGGAAAGCATCTCAAAACGCGTCAACAGCCTGTCACCTTCGGCCACAGTGGCTATGAATCAGAAAAGCCGTGACCTCCAGGCCAAAGGTATTAACGTGATCAACCTAAGCGTGGGTGAACCCGACTTCTTTACCCCCGACCACATTAAAGATGCTGCCAAAAAAGCCATTGACGACAATTTCTCATTTTACCCCCCGGTACCGGGATTTCCTGATTTGCTGAAAGCCGTTACCGAGAAATTCAAACGTGAGAACAACCTGGAATATACCCCCCAGCAGATCATCGTTTCCAGCGGGGCAAAGCACTCCCTGGTGAACTCCATCATATGCCTGGTTGATCCGGGTGATGAAGTAATCATTCCGGCTCCTTACTGGGTGAGTTACCTCGAACAGGTAAAACTCTGCGAAGGCACACCGGTTGTTATTGAAGCCAAGCATGAGGCCAATTTTAAAATTACCCCCAAACAGCTTGAAGAGGCCATTACACCCAGGACCAAGGCCCTGCTGCTTTGTTCGCCGTCAAATCCTTCGGGAGCTGTTTATTCAAAGGCTGAATTGCGCGCCCTGGCCGATGTGCTGGCCAAGCATCCGCGGATTATGGTCATTTCAGATGAAATCTACGAGCACATCAATTTCATTGGCGGACACGAAACCATTGCCCAGTTTGCCGACATGAAAGAACGTACCGTGTTGATCAACGGTGTATCCAAAGCCTATGCCATGACCGGTTACAGAATTGGCTACATGGCCGGCCCGGCATGGCTTGCAAAAGCGTGCGACAAGCTGCAGGGACAGATGACCACCGGCGCCACCACAATAGCCCAGAAGGCCGCAGTTGCAGCACTTACAGGAGACCAGAGCTGTGTGTCTGAAATGAACAAAGCCTTTAAACGCAGGAAGGAACTCGTAGTCAAAATGGTCAGGGAGATCCCCGATGTGCAGGTTTATGATCCCGATGGCGCTTTCTATGTATTTCCCAAGGTAAATGCCTATTACGGAAAGTCGTTCAACGGAAACGTGATCAAAACGTCCAATGACCTGTGCCTCTACCTTTTGGAGCATGCACATATTGCCATGGTTCCCGGGGAGGCATTCGGCGATCCTGATTGTGTGAGGATCTCTTTTGCCACAGCTGATGAAAAGCTGGTTGAGGCCATGAAACGAATGAAAGAAGCCCTAATAGCACTTAAATGAAAAAAGCCGTAGTTGTTTATCAAAGTAAAACCGGCATTACCAAAAAGTTTGCTGAAGCAATCAGCAGGCATATTGCCGGTAATGGAACAGAAGTTCAGACACTTTCTGTTGAAGCATGCAAAGATGGCATCGTCAGCCAGGCCGATTATGTGTTGCTTGGCTGCTGGACTTCAGGATTCCTGCTGTTTTTCCTGCAGCATCCGGATGGTGTCTGGAAACAATTTGCCAAAAGCCTCCCCGATCTGTCAGGCAAGAAAGTGGCCCTTTTCACCACTTACAAGGTAGCTACCGGAAGCATGTTCAGCAGCATGAAAAAACATCTCCGTTTGAACCCTGCAGAACCCGTTGTTGAACTGAGATCGAGGAACGGGAGTATTTCGGAGGAGCATAAGAGTGCGTTGGACAAATTGCTGGGGTAATTGATCGGGTAAATTTTAATTTCTTAAAGTTGTCTTAAAGTCCACCCCCTGCCCCCGCCAGCGGGGGACATGTTACTTCGGTAGCTGTCATTTGCACAATTAAAGCAGGAATATTTCCCCTAACAAATTGTACAAAAGACTATCACTGTGTGCTGAGCGTAGTCTCCTGACTACGCTCGTTGTGTGACTTGACTGCTTAATCAGATTCTGTCCCTTGTCCCTTGTCCCTCGTCCCAATCTTGGATCTTGGATCTTCGATCTTCGATCTCTTCCCTACATCTCAATCTTCCTTTTCGTGTACGCCGAAAAGTCGTTTTTTGCCGGTTTGTAGTCGGTGTGCATCAGCGTGGAGGAGATCATGTAATCGGCCGATGCCCTGTTGCAGGCTGTGGGCAGGTTATATAACACGGTAATCCGTAACAGCGCCTTCACATCCACTTCATGTGGCTGGGGCATCATCGGATCCCAAAGAAAAACAAGCATGTCAATCCTTCCTTCGGCAATCATGGCCCCTAATTGCTGATCGCCACCCAGGGGACCCGATTTGAGCTTTTTCAGCTTGATCTTTTTCTCTTCGTCTTTCTTTAATTTTTTCTTCAGGAGATCTTCAATGAGTTTGCCCGTGGTGCCGGTACAGATCAGCTCATGGCCTGCCAGAACTTTCCAGTTCCAGTCGACCCATTCGAGCAGGTCTTTTTTACGGTTGTCGTGAGCCACCAGGCCAATCCTGATTTTCTTTTTTGCCGCCGGCATATTTCCTTTTATCATGTAAATACTAGTTATATTACGAACTCCGCTTTGCCAAAACTGCCGGCCTATAGGCAGACAGGTGGCGGCAAAACAACTTTCAGTCCTTCTTCTCCCCTTCGACCGGTAACTTGTTCAGCATCTCGATATACCTGCTGTAATACTTGTCATACAGACCATCCAGGTATTTCTCAGCTTCAGCTTTCCGTGCATCATAGACCGGTTTGGTTTCTTCCTCACCCCGGGGTGCGAATAAGGGTGACGCCGACACCTCTTCCTCAATTTCCTTTTCAAAGAAAGATCCTTCCAGAAAGTACTTTCGGTGGAGCGGCCAGATTCTCACCGTGTGATCATCCGATGCCGAGGCAAAACACGTTCCCTTGTTATTGAAACGGACCGCATTCACAGCTCCCGTGTGCCCGGTAAAAATTTGGACTTTCCTGCCGGTGGCAGTTTCCCAAAGAATGATATTTTTTTGGGCATCACAACTCAGCATGTGGCTGCCATCGTTGCTGAACTGCACGTCAAATACGGCAGCCTGGTGGCCAATGAAGGTCCGGACTATTTTACCGCTGTCGGCGTTCCACAGCCTGATGGTTTTGTCGGCCGAGGCTGTTGCCAGGTACTTGCCCGAAGGGTGGAAGTCTGCAGCAAAAATATTGCCTGAATGCACTTCCATTTTGAATTTCTCCTTGCCGGTGGCTGCATCCCATAACCTGACCGATTTGTCCAGTGATCCGCTGGCAATCAGGGTACCATCGGGACTAAAACAAACAGGCAAGGCGGTTCTTTCGTGACCATCAAGAGAAAGTACCTGTGTGGCCGTCTTGTAATCCCATACCTTTATGTATTTTGCATACGACCCGGCGGTTACTTTCTGTGCAGAACTGCTGTAGTCCATGCTCCAGATATCGGTTGTATAACCGCTGAAAGTTCTGATGAGCTTGCCCTGGCTGTCGGTCAGCTTGATATCATTGCCATATGCAGCCAAGAGATTGCCTTCAGGAGTATACTGAAGCACTTTCACGGCAAACGAATTTGCCGTATTCCCTAGGATTTCTCCACTTGTGGTGCTGATGAAATAAATCTGCTTATCATCACCCCCTGTGGCAAGCGTGTTGTCATCAGCGCTGAAGGCAAGCGCTTTCACAGGCTGGCTGTGCTTTTTGAAAACAAGGACACTGCTTTCGCCGTTTTGTGCAACAGCTGACAGAAACAGGGCCTGTATCAGCAGCAAGAGAGCGGGAAGCAGCAGTCTCCCTGCATTAGCCTTTAAGTTTTTCCTCATAAATGCGGTAATTTTCTTCGTCAAACACTGCAAAGTATACGTTAGTAACTCCCTGATTGTTTGAAAGCCATTTTTTTACTGTGGCAATGGCAATTTCCGCTGCCTGTGCTTTGGGGTAGCCATATACGCCCGTACTGATATTCGGGAATGCAATGGTTCTGATATCGTGTGACGCTGCCAGGGAAAGACTGTTTGTGTAGCAGGCTTCGAGGAGTAAAGCTTCGTTGTGGCTGCCGCCGTTCCAAACCGGGCCGACTGTGTGGATCACATATTTGGCAGGAAGGCTGTAACCTTTGGTAATTTTGGCCTCACCAGTTTTACATCCGTTGAGCAAACGGCATTCGGTCAGCAGTTCAGGACCTGCGGCACGGTGAATGGCACCATCAACACCGCCTCCGCCGAGCAGGGAGGTATTGGCGGCATTTACAATGGCATCCACGGCCAGTTTGGTAATATCACCCCTGATGAGCTCTATGTTGTTCATTGGTTACCGGATTGCAGCACCCAATTCTTTTGTATAAGCTTCCATGAGTTTCTTCATGGTGCGATCAATCTTTTCATCGGTCAGAGTTGCCTGCAAATCCTGCAGGATGAAGCTTACGGCATAGGATTTCTTTCCCGAACCGACCTGTTCGCCCTCATAAACGTCAAAGAGGTCAATCCGGGTCAAAAGCTTGTTCTCGATGCGGAAGGCCAGTTCTTTGATTTTGTCGAAAGTAAGCGATTTGTCGAGCAGCAAAGCCAGATCCCTGCGCACTTCGGGGAAACGGGGAAGCTCGGTATAGCGGACCTGGTGATCGCCCCTGCATTTGACCAGGTTTTGCCACCTGATCACTGCATAGAAGACATCGTTCTTTATGTCGAATTTCTTCAGAACGGCAGGTTTCACAAGAGCAATTTCAGCAATTTCCAGTTCGCCGGTCCGGTACACCAACCCGTCAGTGAACAGATCGCCGCTACCGGCAATTGATCCCTTATCCATCCTGTTTACATCGAGCCCCATACGTTTCAGCACATTTTCGAGATGCGCCTTCAATTCGTAAAAACCTGAGCTCTTACCTTCAGATACCCAGTTGGGTTCGTGTTTCCTGCCGGTAACAAAAAGTGCCAGATGGAATTCTTCGTGGTATTTGTCGAGTGGGTTGCGTTTTCCTTTCTCACCATGGAATGAATACACATTGCCCGCCTCAAACAACCTGAGATCGGGACGTTGCCTGTTGTTATTGTGCTGTATGGTTTCCAGTCCGCCGAACAACAGGGTCTGGCGCATCACATTGAGGTCGCTACTGAGCGGATTGATAATCTTCACCAAATGATCCGGTGCGAAGGAAGTCAGGTTATCGTAATAAGCCGACCGGGTCAATGAGTTGTTCATTATTTCGGTGAACCCGTTTCCGGTTAAGAATTCCGAGATCATGTCGACCAGCTTCTCATTATCGGGTCGGTTGCTGAATGACAGACTGGTATTGAGTTTTTCGGATATCTCCACGTTGTTGTAACCGTATATCCTCAGGATTTCCTCGATGACATCGGCCTCACGGGTAACGTCGACCCGGTATTGCGGAACCTGCAATTCATAGCCGGCATCATCTTCCGACACGATTTGGAAATCAAGTGAAAGCAGGATGGACCGGATCAGGGGGCGGTTGATTTTTTTGCCGATCAGCCGGTCGATATGGGCAAAGCTTACCTTCACCTGAACCGGCTTGAGGGGTTGCGGGTAAATATCGACGATGTCAGAAGCAATTTCTCCGCCGGCAATTTCTTTTACCAGCAAGGCGCAACGCTTCAGTGCAACAAGAGTTCCGGCGGGGTCCACGCCGCGTTCAAAACGGAACGAGGCATCGGTATTGAGGCCGTGGCGTTTGGAGGTAAGCCTTACGGAAACCGGGTCGAAATAAGCGCTTTCAATGAATATATTGCAGGTTTTATCGGTAACTCCTGAATGCAGACCGCCAAATACACCGCCAATGGCAACCGGGCGTTCGCCATCGCAAATCATCAGGTCATCTTTTGACAGTTTCCGTTCCACGTTATCAAGCGTAACAAAAGGTGTTCCTTCGGGCAGGTTTTTAACAACGATCCTGCGTCCGCTGAGCTCATCGGCATCGAAGGCATGCAGGGGTTGCCCCAGCTCGTGCAGCACAAAGTTGGTAATATCCACGATATTGTTGATGGGGTTCATGCCAATGGCCAGCAGGCGGTCCTGCAACCACTGCGGTGAAGGGGCCACCTTAACGCCGGTGACACTCACGCCGGCATAGCGCGGACATGATTTTGCATTTTCAATAATCACCTCTACGGGGAAATTCCGGTGATCCGCTTTGAAAGCAGATACATCGGGTTTGATCAGCGTGATGTCCCTGTCTTTTTTCAGGTATGCCGCCAGGTCGCGTGCCACGCCATAATGAGAAGCGCTGTCGATACGGTTTGGCGTGAGCCCGATTACAAACATGGTTTCAGCTTCGACCTTGAAAAAGGTTCCGGCGGGCATGCCAACCGGGGCATCGGCGGGGAGCACCATGATGCCGTCGTGTCCGGTTCCCAGCCCGATTTCATCTTCGGCACAGATCATGCCTTCAGATACCACACCGCGGATTTTGGCTTTTTTGATCTGGAAGCTTTCTTCGCCTTTGTAAACGGTAGTGCCGATGGTGGCGACAACAACCCGCTGCCCTGCTGCCACATTGGGTGCACCGCAAACAATGTTCAGGAGATTTTCTTCACCAGCGTCAACCGTTGTAACCGATAGCTTGTCAGCATCGGGATGCTTTTCGCAGGTTTTCACTTCACCAATTACAAAGCCTTTGAGGCCACCCTTGATCTTTTCAACAGATTCAACGGCTTCCACTTCGAGTCCGATTCCGGTGAGTACCCTGGCCACTTCGGCAGGGCTTAAATTGATGTCAATATATTGCTTAAGCCAGCTATACGAGATGTTCATGGAGTTTGAATGAGAATATCCGACAAAGAAACAAAAGTAATCATTTTACTATTTTCACAGCACTTGTTGCTGCTTACTTTTAACCGTCAGCAACATTTTGTGAAAGTGACGTCGCTAAAAATAGTATCTTTGCAACTTACAAATTCCGGCAATGACAGAAACGGGGAAAAAACCGCTGATATTGATCACCAATGACGATGGTGTTGAAGCCAAGGGGCTGAAAGCGCTGATTGAAACCCTGCGGCCCTTCGGAAATATTGTCGTTGTGGCCCCTGCCGATGCGCAGTCGGGCATGTCGCATGCCATCACAGTAAAAGTGCCGCTGAGGCTCACCAAGGTCATCGACGAGCAGGATTTGTCGGTTTACAAATGTTACGGCACACCGGTTGATTGTGTGAAAATGGCTTTCAACCACCTTTTGCCCCGTAAGCCTGACTTACTGGTATCGGGGATCAACCACGGATCAAATGCTTCAACAAGCGTGTTTTACTCAGGAACAATGGGTGCGGCCCTGGAGGGCTGTATCAATGAGATTCCCTCGATAGGGTTCTCACTGCTGAACCTCAATCATGATGCGGATTTCACAACGGCCCGGCATTACGTTGAGATCATTACCCGGCAGGTTCTCCGGAACGGGCTGCCCAAAACGGTTTGCCTGAATGTAAACATTCCGGATGTAGAAAAGAGCAAGGTGGCCGGAATACGCGTCTGTCGTCAAAACAAAGGATACTGGCAGGAAGAATTCGACCAGCGCACCGACCCGATGGGCAAGCATTATTTCTGGCTGACGGGATATTTTCACAATACCGAGCCTGAGGCAACCGATACGGATGAGTGGGCCCTGAACAACGGGTATGTTTCCATTGTGCCCCTTCGCATTGACCTCACCTGCTACGATATCATGAAATCACTGAAAGAATGGAATTTTGAATAATATGAAAATCAACAACCTGCAGAAATACAATACACTTGCCACAGGCATCATTGCCGGCGTGGTGGTACCGGTTATTGTTTACTTCATCCTGTATTATTCGAAAATACAGGATGTCAGGTTCACCCTGTTTTCCAACAACCTGGTCATCGGAAACATCATTCCGGTTATCATCAGCCACTGCATACTGCCAAACCTGCTGCTGTTTTTCATTTTCAACGGTTTGAACTGGATGCAGGCTGCCAAAGGGGTACTGGGAACCACCGTGGTGCTGACCATTCTGATTTTCGCAATCAAATTAATTTTCAGCGTTATATGAAGTACTACCTGATAGCCGGAGAGGCCTCGGGTGACATGCATGCTGCCAACCTGATCAAAGCGCTCCGCGAGAAAGATCCCCATGCCGAGTTTCGCTGTTTTGGGGGAGACCTAATGGAAGCAGCCGGTGCAAGCCTGTTTATTCATTACAGGGATATGGCCATGATGGGCCTTGTTGAAGTGTTGAGCAAATACAACACAATCAGGAAGAACAAAATGAAATGCCGGCACGACATTCTTGAATACCGGCCCGATGTGCTGATACTGGTGGATTACTCAGGTTTTAATTTGCCCATGGCACGATTTGCAACCGACAACAACATCCGCGTCATTTACTACATATCTCCCAAACTTTGGGCCTGGGCCAAATGGCGTGTTAAATCCGTGAGGAAGCATGTCAAACGAATGTTCGTCATTCTTCCCTTTGAAGTTGATTTTTACAGGGAACACCAGGTGGAAGCAGAATACTACGGCAATCCCGTACTCGACAGCATCAGCGAATTTGAGTCAGGTTTCCGCCATGATCCCGAATTCAAAAGAAAGAATAACCTGGACGACAGGCCAATAATTGCATTGCTTGCCGGAAGCAGAAAGCAGGAAATCGACCTGCTCCTGCCCGAGATGCTTTCGGTCATTCCCCATTTCAGGGATTATCAGTTTGTCATTGCAGGTGCTCCGGCCATTGCTCCGGAGTACTATGCCAGGTACATTTCTGGAAATGCTGTGCACATTGTTTACAACCAGACCTATGCACTATTGAAACATGCCGATGCAGCAGTGGTAACATCAGGGACCGCCACATTGGAAACCGCGCTGCTGGGAACACCCGAAGTGGTGATCTACAAGACCAACCCGGTGACCTTTTTCATTGGCAGCTTTATTGTGAAGGTGAAGTTCTTCTCACTGGTGAACCTGATCCTCGACCGGGAAGTGGTTCAGGAATTGCTCCAGGAAAACCTGTCGGCAGATATCCGGACAGAGCTGGAGAAACTGCTGCACAACAAGGAATACCGCGCCAACATGCTGCATGACTATGCCCTGCTTCGCGAAAAACTGGGCAACCCGGGTGTGGCCGGCAGGGTTGCAGAAAGGATTAACAACATTATAAACAGTTAACCCTGCTGCCATGTTTCTGCGCACTGTGCTCTCATCACTTGTCATTTTCACCTTTTCGCTTGCCCCGTTGGTGGCCGAAAGGATCACCATCGGGTTGTATCATGGATTCCGTTTTGAATCGTTTGTTTTTTCAGCCGTTGAAGGCGAATTCATCATGGAAGGCAACGGCAGCAAAGTTGCCGTGTTAACAACAGGCAGCATGTTTCATATCGACCTGACCGGGGCCGGGTTTGTCGTGAGGGACACCAACCAGACTTTTGGTGTGTTTTCATCACTCGAATTCAGAGGTATGTCAAGAATGAACGTATTCCAGGTGCGACCGGTATTTCCATCCAACAAACCCAAAGAATCAACAGGAGATCTTGCGGTAACCATTGTTGACGAAAGCATCCGGCTTGTCAACACACTCGAACTTGAAGAATATATTGCCGGAACCGTAGAATCTGAAGGCGGCTTCAATGCGCTTCCCGAATACTACAAAGCCCAGGCCGTGATCGCGCGCACCTTTGCCATTAAAAACTTCCTCCGGCATGCGCATGAAGGCTTTAATCTGTGCGACGGCGTTCATTGTCAGGCATATAAAGGTAAAAGCCGGATGAACCGGCAGATATACGAAGCCGTATTGAAGACACGGAATGAATTGCTGGTTAATGATTCGGGAGAACCCGTTGTTACCGCCTATCATGCAAACTGCGGTG
Organism: uncultured Bacteroidales bacterium; assembly: GCA_964560225.1. Taxonomy (GTDB): domain Bacteria; phylum Bacteroidota; class Bacteroidia; order Bacteroidales; family UBA10428; genus UBA5072. The sequence goes on along the minus strand of CAZLLD010000060.1, from coordinate 11,418 downwards.
GAATTACCGGAAGTTCAGCCATTGAGTGGAACCGGGAACTCCCTTACCTGGTGCCGGTGAAGGATCCGTTTTGTGACCGGTCGGCTCACCGGAACTGGAGCAAAGAGATGACTGAAAATGAATGGATGACCTACCTCAATAAAAAGGTCCCCGGAGGTTGTGATGGCGTTTTTTCCGACAAAGACACCGGCAGGCGGAAATACCTGGACCGGGTCAGCAAAAAAATACCCATGAAAAACGTACGGGAAGACCTGGGCTTGAAATCGTCGTTTTTTTGGCTTGAAGAGGGCAACGGGAGTGTAATTATACACGGACACGGATACGGACACGGGCTGGGCCTTTGCCAGGAAGGGGCCATGGAAATGGCCCGGGTGGGTTATTCCTACGTGGATATCCTGATGTTCTATTTCAGAAACTTAAAACTTAAAAAGGAATGATCTCCATTGACCGACTGAGCATTTCATTCGGAGGTTACTTCCTGTTCAACGATGTTTCCTTCCTGGTCAACAGCCGCGACAAGATTGGGCTGGTCGGGCGCAATGGTGCCGGGAAAACCACGCTGTTGAAAATTTTCATGGGTTTGCAGCAGCCCGACACCGGGAAAGTAGTGATACCTGCCAACATCAGGCTGGGGTACCTGCCCCAGCAAATGGTGGTTGTTGATGACAAGACACTCTTTGATGAAGCCGGCAGTGCATTTGACGAGATACTGGTACTGGAAAAAGAAATTGAGAATCTGAACCACCAGATCGTTCAGCGCACCGATTATGAATCAGCAGAATATGCTGACCTGATTGGCCAGTTATCAGAAAAAACCGAACGCTACCACATGCTCGAAGGCAGCAACCGCGACCAGAAAATAGAACAGGTGCTCACAGGGCTCGGTTTCTCAAGAAATGATTTCAAAAGGCATACGCGCGAATTCAGCGGTGGCTGGCGCATGCGTATTGAACTTGCCAAAATACTGCTCCGGTCTCCGGATGTGGTGCTGTTGGACGAACCTACCAACCACCTGGATATTGACTCGATACAGTGGCTCGAAGCATTCCTTCACGATTATCACGGTGCCGTGGTGCTGATTTCACACGACCGTGCCTTTCTCGACAAGGTAACCGACCGCACCGTTGAGATCTCCCTGGGCAGAATTTATGATTACAGGGTGCCCTATTCAAAATACGTGGTACTCCGCAAGGAAAGAAGGGAACAGCAAACAGCTGCTTACCGGAACCAGCAAAAACTGATCGACGACACACGTGATTTCATAGAACGGTTCAGGTATAAGGCCACAAAAGCCGTTCAGGTGCAATCGCGGATCAAGATGCTGGAAAAACTCGATATCATAGAAATTGATGAGGAAGATACCTCGTCGATCCACATCAAGTTTCCGCCAGCCCCGCGTTCAGGAAGTGTTGTACTTGATATTCGCGGCCTGTCAATGAGCTATGGCCATCACAAGGTGCTGGATCATATCGACATGACCATTCACCGTGGTGAAAAGGTTGCCTTTGTAGGGCGCAACGGCGAAGGCAAAACCACGCTTTCGAAAATCATAACCGGCGAGCTTCCGCATGAAGGCACACTGAAGCCGGGACATAACGTGAGCCTGGGTTACTTTGCACAAAACCAGGACGAGCTGCTCGATGACAACAAAACCGTGCTGGAAACACTGGATGAAGTTGCCGTAGGCGACATCCGCACAAAAATCAGGGACATCCTGGGCGCCTTTCTTTTTGGAGGAGAGGATGCTGAGAAAAAGGTGAAGGTGCTCTCAGGAGGTGAAAGATCACGACTTGCCATGGCGCGTCTGCTGCTGGAACCCTGCAACCTGCTCATTCTGGATGAGCCGACCAACCACCTGGATATGCGTACAAAAGACATTCTGAAAAAAGCATTGACCCAGTATGATGGCACACTTATTGCGGTTTCACATGACCGGGAGTTTCTTGACGGTCTGGTCACCAAGATCTTTGAATTCAGAAATAAAAAGGTAAAAGAGCACCTGGGCGGTATTTATGAATTTCTGGAACGCAGGAGAATCAATGACCTCAGTGATCTTGAAAAAAAAGGCCTTCAGAATCAGAAAGTCGCGTCAGAAGAAACAACAAGCAAGCAGGCATTTTTCGATAAAAAAGAATTCGACAGGGAGGTCAGAAAACTAGAAAATAAAATAGGAAAGACTGAAGAACAGATCGAAAAACTGGAAAAAGAAATTGAGAGCTTTGAAAAACTGGTTGCAGATCCTTCGATTGATCCCGAAAAAACAAGGGCACCCGGTTTCTACAGCAATTACAGCAAGCTGCAGGCTGAACTAAAGCAACAAATGAGTAACTGGGAGCAACTGCAGACCGAACTGGAGCATCTTAAGAATAAAAGAAATTAAGTATTTTTACGATTAATCCTAATTGCCTGATGACGATGAGATCAACCCCATACTGTATATTTTGCCTGCTGGTTCTTTCGGTTGCCTGTTCAACACACAGGCCGGTCGTGAAACCCGATGTCATCAGCTTGTCAAAAATGTACAATCCAATTGGCACCAAGTTGCATCCGGCATACACCGTATTTCATAACCAGCCTTCAGGCTCGTTGCTGCTTGTCAAGATCTTTCCTTCGGAATTGTTGTATTCAGGCACCATAGAACCCGGCAAGCTGTTGGGTTTGGTGAACCTGAGCTACATAATGACTGACATCACCGATGTTCAGAAGCCGGTAATTGCAGACTCCGGGATGGTAACTTTCAGGTTCCTTCGTGAAAATATAGACAAGCGATTCACTACGCAAATTCCGATAAAAGCCGAAACCGGCAAAAAATACCAGCTCGCGTTAACGGCCATAGACAGGGTTAGGAACGAGTCGGCTTTGGCCTACCTTTATATCGACAAGACTTCCGCATTTTCGGAACAGAATTTTATGATCTCCCAGGCCGAAGACCGGGCTCCCTTATATAAGCCCTATGTGGTTGGCAGTTCTGCGGTGAGAATTGACGGTTCAAACCGCAATTACGATTCGGTTTATGTGTCGTATTACGGAAGAGAGATTCCGCTGCCGCGACCTTCCTTTTCCACCAGCAGGGAAAAGGAATTCCTGGATAAGCCTGACAGCATCTGGATATTTCCGTTTACCAATGCCATATCCTACAAGTTCACCTATCAGGGAATCTATTACCTTCAGCTTGATACGACGGTTGATGCAGGATTAACCCTAACCAACTTCGGAGAATCTTATCCACGGGTGCAGACTGTTGACCAGTTGGTTGAATCACTGGCATACCTTACCACCTCTGCTGAATATGAAACGTTGAAAACAGCCACCAACAAAAAGCTTGCTGTTGACAATTTCTGGATTGAAAGAGCCGGAAACCTCGATAAAGCCAGGGAGCTCATTCGTGTATATTACAACCGCGTGTTCTTCGCCAATTTCTATTTCACCTCATTCAAGCCCGGCTGGAAAACGGACCGTGGCATGATCTACATCATTTATGGGCCTCCCCAGTCGGTTAAGGTAGAACCCGGCCGGGAAAAATGGATTTATTACAAGGACAATTACACGAGTACGGTGACCTTTACATTCGATCATACGCCCAATGCATTTTCGGTGGACAATTTTTCGCTTCAGCGCTCCGACAGTTATGACACGTTCTGGCGCAGTGCTGTGGATACCTGGAGAAAGGGCAAGATTTACCTTATAGAATAAAATGAAAGCAAAAACAAGCATCATATTTGGGATCCATCCGGTTAATGAGGCCTTGCGTTCAGGCAAGCCGATCGATAAAGTGCTTCTGAAACAAGGGTTCCGTAACGATGTAATTCCGGGCTTGTTTCCCGCACTAAGAGGTCAAAACATTCCTTTCCAATACGTGCCCCTGGAAAAGCTCAACCGGATGACGGTGAAAAACCACCAGGGGATCATTGCCCTGGTTTCCGAAATTGAGTATACCGAATTGGAAAAGCTGGTGCCCATTATTTTTGAACAGGGAAAGTCGCCTGCACTGGTGATCCTGGATGGCATTACCGATGTCCGGAATCTTGGTGCCATTGCCCGGAGTGCTGAATGCGCCGGGTTTCATGGCATGGTGATTCCTTCAAAAGGATCGGCACAGATCAATTCAGATGCCATCAAGACATCAGCAGGAGCATTGAACTCGCTTCCCGTATGCCGGGTAAACAACCTGCCCGATACGGTCAAATACCTTAAGGATTCGGGATTTCAGATAGCAGCCGCCACGGAAAAGGCAGCCGGTACTATTTACCAGGCCGATCTGAAGCAACCAACGGCCATCATTATGGGCGCTGAGGATACCGGCATTGACCCCCAGCTGCTAAAAATGGCAGACCTGTTGATCAAAATTCCTATGTCAGGCTCCATTCAATCATTGAATGTAAGCGCTGCCGCTGCCGTGTTGTTTTTTGAGCTGGTGAGGCAAAGAATTGCAGGCGAGCAGGAATGAATTCAGCTGTGTTTTGCGATGTTCACAGCAATACAGTCAAGTAATTCAGCAATAAAAGAAGAAGCACGCTTATCTACAGATTGCCTGTCGGCAGGTATTCCCTTGTCGTCGAAATTCGCAATCACATTGGCCACCTGAAACCTGGACGGAATGACATAAGCGCCCAGTTTCCAGAGAACAAACTGAAGCTGGGTGATTACCTGTGTTCCACCAAAAGGTCCGTCGGATACAGCAACCAGGGCAACGGGTTTGTGCCTCCATTCATCAATTAGCAAGTCAATGGCATTCTTCAGGCTGGCCGGGTATCCGCCATTGTATTCCGGAACAACCATAATAATTCCTTGTGCCGATTTTATTTTTCCGGCAAATTCAGTGGCCCCGGCCGGTGGCGATGCCAGGTAGCGCAACCTTTCTTCAAACAGCGGAAAGTTGTAAGCAGCAAGATCCAATATCTCAGGTTCAGCCAGGTTGTTTTCTTCAAGATAATTTTTGAAGAACAAGGCCATGCGGTGGCTATTTCTTCCGGTTCGCATGCTTGCCGAAACTATAACTATGTGGTTCATGTCAGATTTTAAGTCAATCCATACCTCTGAATCACTTCATGATTTTACCGAGCAGGTTTATGGCATCGGCAATGCATGCCTCACAAACCTTCTCATGCAGGTTGTGATCATGAATATACTTTTTACCATCCTCTGTTTTCAGATCATGCCCCAGCAGATCAATGCAGTCGGTAGAACCATTCTTCTCCCTGAATTGCCTGCTGAATTCCTGCACCATGGTATAGGTATGCTCCTTCCTGTCCTTATTATCACTAAATTTTCTGCAATTGTAAACACCCATCACCATAAAAGCACCGGTAACGGCACCGCAGGTTTCCTGCAAACGGCCCATGCCTCCGCCAAAAGCGCATGAAAGGCTCAATGCCAGTTTGTCATCGATTTTCATTTCTTCAGTATAGACTGAAAGTACAGCTTGTGCACAATTAAGACCGGACCGGAAATTTGCAACGGCTTTATTAGTCAATGAATTCATTGTGAGAGAAAATTTAACTCAGAGATTTAGTGAATGTTTAATGGAAGTTTCTACCTCATTGATATTAAATGGCTTTCTGAAGTATTTTGAAATGACGCCTTCACTTAAGGCCGCAGAGATCTCTTCAGTAATGTCGAATCCGGTAAGGATAAAATATACCAGGTTTGGAAATTCGTTCCGTGCCTTCCTGATGAATTCAATACCGTTCATGCCCGGCATTTTCATGTCACTGATGACGATGCCAATATTGGAATTGGACTTCAGGATGCCTATGCCTTCAAAAGGCGACTCGCTGGTAACCACTTCAAACTTGTTCCGGAAATTGATTTCGAAAAGCTTCAGATTCAGCGGTTCGTCGTCAACATAAAGTAAAACTGGTTTATCGCTCATCTTGCATTATGGTATATAAAGGTAGTGTAACTGTAACCTTAGTACCTAAGCCGGGATTTGAATCAAAATCAAGATGCCCGTTGTGTTCCTTCACAATGCTCAACGTTATCCACAAGCCCAATCCGGTTCCCTCTCCGGCTTCCTTGGTTGTAAAAAACGGATCTGTAAGCCTGGTAATATCTTCCCTTGCAATACCGGCGCCCGAATCAACAATTTCAACAGTCAGTCTGTCTTCGGTAACCTTTGTCTCAATGTTGATTGTTCCTTTACCTTCGATAGCCTGGGCAGCATTCACCAGGATATTCAGGAATGCCTGGTGAAGTTTGCCTTCATTTCCAACAAAGATATAATTATTTTCAGTATAATTTTTGCGGACTTCAATCTTATGCTTCAGTTCATTATGCATCATTACCAGGCAATTATCGATGATGGCGTGGATATCACATTCAGCAGCAGGAATGTTGTTGAACCTGGAATAACTGTTCAGGCTGGATACAATATCTGAGGCACGCATCACTCCCGTGTGTATCCCTTCGATCATTGGCGCCAGTTCCTGTTCATGTTCCCTGAGATTGGCACGCACGTAGTTTTCAATACCTATGGCGCCGCCGTTGATGAAATTCAACGGATTGTTTATTTCATGGGCCACTCCGGCAGCCAACACACCAAGCGAAGCCATCTTTTCCGACTGGATCAGCTGATTCTGGGTACTCTGTAAATCTTTCAGCGCAGCCTGCAAAGCCTCCCTGTGATTATACAATTCTTCATTGCTGGCCTTCATTTCTTCATTGGCACTTTCAAGATCATGTGTTCTTTCTCTCACGGCAGATTCAAGGCCCGATATCATTTCTGAGTATCCGGCAATCAGTTTCCGGATTACCAGCAGTATGATAACTGCAATCAGGATAAAATGAATGGCCAGGATAACCCACGGATACAATTCTGTCACATAGGCATTTGGTTGATAATCAATAGGTATTGAAAAAATACCCTGGTAATGCAAGTATCCGATAAGCAGAAAACAGGCCATGGTGGCAATAAACACCATAATGGTCTGTCTGAATGACAGGGCCACAATGGAAAAGAAAGGTATCAGCACCAGGTAGATCCTGGTTGCAGAAAGCAGCCCATAATTCACAGAATCCCATAGTGAAAGAACAATGATCAACCCGATCAGCAGATAGGTTTTAGCGCTTATGTCAATTCTATGCCTGAGAAGGGTTATCACAACAACAACGACAATGATGATCAGGTTGATCAGGAAAGAGATGTGAAATCCTTGTTCAATCAACCGGTAAAGGCTAACCAGGTAAGCCAGAGAGCCCACAATTGAAGCCACAACCAGCGAGTTGTTGAGGATCTGGTTTTTCACAAGCAGCAGTTTATCGGATATCTCTTTCATGCTGTATTCTTAAATGACATGGACTTTTCGTGCCCGCAGTTCCATGGGCAGAATACAATGACATACAAACCGATTTACCGGGACATCCAATCCCGGTCTAGCCGGCATTCTGCCGCCGAAACACCTGTCAACTCCGTCTGTTCCGATAACTGCAATTTTCATACACAGGAATATGAATGATGACTTTGGTTAACTAATATAGGTAAAATTTTCGGAAGAAGCAAGGGGGTGGCACCAGCCGGATGGTCATCACCGGCTGCCTGCTACCTCTTCCTCCTCGAGAAACGGCATTTGCCGGTCGAACAATACATCGAGCGAAATGAAGGTCTCGGTGCGCGACACCCCTTTGATGGATTGAATTTTGTCGGCCAGCACTACCCGCAAATGCTCGTTGTCGCGCGCATAAACCTCGACAAACATGGCCCATTGCCCGGTAATATAATGGCATTGGGTAATCTCCGGTATTTTAGCCAGCTTCTCGGAAACATTATTGAACAAAGCGGCATTGTCGAGGAAAATGCCCACAAAAGCGCAGGTTTTATAACCCAGCTTTTTCGGGTCGACATTGAACTGCGATCCGCTGATGATGCCGATGCGGATGAGCCGTTGCACACGCTGGTGGACTGCGGCGCCGGAGATGTTGCATGCCCTGGCGACTTCCAGAAATGGTGCACGGGCATTTTTCGTCAGTATTGAAAGTATTTTACGGTCTAAACTATCAATCTGAAAGCTGCTTTTCATAATACCATAGTATTTTTTATATTTTTTAACTAATATATAACTATTTATTTAAAAATGTAATCTATTTTCATATTTATATTACACCTGACAACTGAAAGTTTCTGATATTTGAATAATAGATATATTTTTGCGTCGAAACTGTTTTCTTGTTTTTAAATACATGGCATATGGGCAGACCACTTATTGTACCGCGGAATTATAAAAGCACGCTCGACCTGAATCAAACCGAGAAGGCCATCAAACTGGTGAAAGACACCTTTCAGCAGCAATTATCAGCTGAACTCAACCTGCGCAGGGTTACAGCACCCCTGTTCGTGTTGAAAGGAACCGGTATCAATGACGATCTGAACGGCACCGAACGCAAGGTAAGCTTTCCGGTTAAAGACATGAACGATTCCATTGCAGAGGTAGTGAACTCGCTGGCCAAATGGAAACGTATGGCGCTGGCCGATTACTGTATTCCGCACGGCAACGGCATTTATACCGATATGAATGCCATCAGGCCCGATGAGGAACTGGATAACATTCATTCATTATATGTGGACCAGTGGGACTGGGAACGGGTGATTGCTGAAAAGGACCGGAACCTCGATTTTCTCAAATACATCGTAAGGAAGATATACGAAGTGCTGAAACGGACAGAATACGTGGTTTACGAAGAATACAGCTCCATCAAGCCCTTCCTTCCTCATGAAATCACCTTTCTCCATGCCGAGGAATTGCTTGCTCAATATCCCAAGCTTCAGCCCAGGGAAAGAGAATTCGAGGCTGCGAAAAAATACGGCGCCATCTTTATAATTGGTATCGGAAGCATGATGTCCAATGGCGAAAAGCATGACGAACGCGCACCCGATTATGACGACTGGATCACGCCAACAATTAACGGATACAAAGGTCTGAACGGCGATATCGTGTTGTGGAACCCTATGCTCGAGTCGGCCTTCGAGATCTCCTCCATGGGTATCCGGGTGGATAAGGAAGCGTTGTTGAAGCAACTTGAAATTTGCGATGCTCAGGACCGGGCTGAAATGTTGTTTCACAAACGACTGATTCAGGATGAATTACCGTTGTCAATCGGTGGCGGCATCGGACAATCAAGAATCTGTATGTTTTATCTGAGAAAAGCCCATATCGGTGAGGTACAGGCCAGCATCTGGCCTCCCCAATTGATTGCCGAGTGCAATAAGAACAACATCTTCCTGTTGTAAAAGCGGTTGAAAACCACAGCCATGATTTGAGAAACTGCTTACGCCCCTGCCTGCCGGCCAGGCAGGCTTCACTTCGTTCGCAATGACGTCCCTCCATTATCAGCCTTTTGCAACAAACTCCCATACCATAATGGAGTTCCATTCACTTAAAATTTTCCTTCCCTGTTCCGTTGTGAAAAAACTAAATGTTATATTTACACCTATGCATTAAAAAAATATCCCATGTCATCCATTGAAACTCTCATTGCCAGAATAAACCACGGCGACAACAAAGCATTCCGTGCACTTTACGGAAATGATACGACCGAGCTCAAAAAACAGGCCGACAGATATGCTGCCCTGCTGAAACAATTCCGGACCTCTTTCGGAGAAAATGAAGCTACGCTCTTCAGCTCTCCGGGCCGTACCGAGATAGGCGGTAACCACACCGACCACAATTACGGCCGCGTGCTGGCCGGGGCTGTTAACCTTGACAATGCCGCCGTAGCTGCCAAGAACGGCACAAACACCATCCGCATCGAATCGTTGGGCTACCCGAAATTTGAAGTCGATTTGTCCTCGCTGAAAGCCGATAAAAACGAACAGTTTACTTCAGCAGCACTGGTCAGAGGTATCTGCTCTCGAATGAAGGAACTGGGATACCACATAGGCGGGTTCGACGCCTGCATCGACGGCGGGGTGCCCAAGGGTTCGGGACTGAGTTCTTCGGCTTCATTCGAAGTGCTGATCGGAGCCATGTTAAGCGTATTGTTTAACCAGGGCCGGCTCGATCCCATTCAGAATGCCATCATCGGTCAGTATTCCGAGAATAATTACTTCGGCAAACCATGCGGACTGATGGATCAAACGGCCTGTGCCATGGGCGGTCTGATTACCATCGATTTCAAGGATCCTTCCAAACCGGTTGTCAAAAAAGTTGATTTTGACTTCGTGGCTACCGGTTTTGCACTGGTAATAACAGACACCGGTGGAAACCATGCCGACCTGAATGACGAATATGCCTCACTCCCCACCGATATGAAAGCGGTTGCTGCAGAACTTGGCGCCAAAGTGCTGCGCGAGGTGAGCCTGGATCAGGTTTTGGACATTGCACCCAAAATCCGCGAAAAAGTGGGTGACCGGGCCATCCTCAGGGCCATTCACTTCCAAGGCGACAACCAGCGGGTGGTGGACCAGGTGGCTGCACTTGAAAAAAATGATTTCAAAACCTTCCTGGGTATGGTGGTTGACTCAGGATTCAGTTCCTACATGTATAACCAGAATATTTTCCCGGTGAACAACATCAGGGAACAGGGCGTTTCGCTCGCCCTGGCACTCAGCGAACTGGTTCTTAAAGGCAGGGGCGCCTGGCGTGTTCATGGCGGCGGCTTTGCCGGTACCATACAGGCATTTGTACCCAATGACCTTCTCGACAAATACGTTACCACACTTGAACACATATATGGTAAAGCATCATGTCACAAATTGTTCATCAGGCCCCAGGGTGCTGATAAAATAGATATCTGATTTTTATATTGAACATAATTCGACAACTACTTCAAAACTATTTATATGAACATAATTAAGGAAGAAGCATTCAAATCGGTGCACAACAGCAAGCCCACCCAACTGGTGACTTTGAAAAACAGCAACGGACTGGTTGCCCAAATCACAACCTACGGAGCCATTGTGGTAAGTCTTTTCGTACCTGACCGCAACGGGAACCTGAAAGACATCGTACTGGGATATGACAACATAAACGATTACATCAAAGGCAACAGTCCGTTTATGGGCGCCGTCTGCGGGCGCATTGCCAACCGCATCGGCAAGGGGCAGTTCACCCTAAACAATAAAACCTATAAGCTGGCTGTCAATGATGGGCCGAATCATCTCCACGGAGGCAAGATCGGTTTCGACAAGGTGAACTGGAGCATTGTCAAGACCACACCCAACAGCGTGGAACTGGAATATGTGTCGCGCAGCGGTGAAGAAGGATACCCCGGAAATGTAACCGTAAGGGTAACCTATACGCTGACCGATGAAAACGAACTCCGCATTGATTACCTGGCTACCACCGATGAAACAACCATTGTGAACCTGACCAACCATTCGTATTATAACATGGCAGGAGAAGGCTCCGGAAGTGTTTATGACCAGGAACTGATGATCAATGGCGCATTCTTCACCCCTACAGACGATGGCAATGTGCCTACAGG
>CAZLLD010000059.1:0-22199 GCA_964560225.1 uncultured Bacteroidales bacterium | reverse complement strand
CGGTTTGGGTAACCACTGCATCAATATTTCTCTTGTCGAGTTCATCCACAATGTAATTCATTGTTTCCCTGGATCCCGATGCAATGCAACATGTGGCCATGGCAACCTTAACCTGAACCATCTGTTCCGGGTTTTCACTCTTATCCCTGAGCTTGGTCTTTGATTGAAGCTTGTCCTTCAAATCCCTTAAATCAGCCAGATTCTTTATCTTATTCATAGAATTGTTTGTTTATGATACTAAATTAATTGCTTAAGTTCTTTTAATTTATGATTTTACATGTGTTGTTACTATTTATAATTGGTCTTATTAAATGTTTCTTCATCAAATATTATGTTGTCAAACTGCTCAGGTTATCCCGGATGAAAGTGCTTATATAATCCAGCACCTCGCGTGATGCAAGGCTCACGCCTTCAAGCTGGATGCGCATTGCTGCCGTATCCACTTCAAATCCTTCTTCATCTCTCCTGTATGTGAATACAAAGTCCCTTTCCGGATTCGAAGCAATCAGGGTTCTGAAGGTAAGTGCCAGATCACCGGTCGGTATCATGTCGATGTGGTTGCGGTTAAAAAGGGCAGTTACCCTGGTTCCCCGGCCGGATGCTGATTCGACATCGCAAGATCCTCCTGTAAGTTCAGCGTTTTGCTTGAGCAGCGGCAGCCCCAATCCAACCTTCTTGGTCACCGATGTGGTGAAAAAAGGATCTGTAATCCGCTTCAGCATGTCCTCATCCATTCCCCTGCCATTGTCGTCAATTATCAATGTCAGTCTGCCTGTTACGGTTTCTTCCCAAAGGTCCACTTCCACCCGTTGAGCTCCCGCGTTCAGTGAATTCTGAACGATATCCAGGATATGGTAGGAGAGGTCCTTCATATCACTTTCACCTTTCTGCCGTTAATATTTCCCAGTGCCATCCTGATTTCCTGAAATGTGGGTTCTTCCAGGTAGAAACTTGTACGTGAAGAACCGACCTGTTTCAGTGAATGTGCATCGGAATTCGTCACCAGGCAATAATTCACTGTTTCAGGATGTGCTTTCAGGAATTCTTCCAGTGCGTTCATCCGCGATACTTCCAGGGCATCATACCGGATGTAATCAGGAAGAAAGCCAAGCTGACTGAAGATGCCGTTATGCGGGCGGTTGATGTGAGCCGGAATGAATATTCCGTTCAAAAGAGCAACCTGTTTGGCAACTTCATCAATACCGGCTTTGAGTGAGGCTACCAATAACCTTTCCTCTTCCTCCATGATGTCTTCGTTTTCATCAACAACAAATTGATGGCCAAATACTTCAGGTTTATTCCTGACCACCATCAGCTTATCGTCCAGGAATTGCTGAAATTTCTCTGCTTGATCCAAATTCTCAAAGAACGCCAGTGCATGTATTTCTTCTTCCGTATTCACTTCTGTCCCTGCAATCACGGTAATCCCGTAACTGTTGCCTATCTGCTGTGCACTTTTACAATGTTTCGTACTGTTGTGATCGGTTATGGCAATGATGTCAAGTTGATCTTCCTTTGCCTTGCGGATGATGTTCACCGGGCTCATATCCAGGCCTCCGCATGGAGAAAGCACCGTATGAATGTGCATATCAGCCTGAAACCATTGCATCCGATCCGATCAGTTTAAACAGTAAACCGCAGTTTTTGTAAGTCCCGTCGATACTCCCCAGCAGCACGATGCCCTCACTGTCAGCCGTTTCCCGGGTGTCTTCATCGGGCCGGCCGCTGTTCACGATCAGAATAGCCGCCAGATCCTTCAGTGCAGCCACGGCAATGATGTTTTTGTGAGTCTGCATGGTAACCCACAATTCACCTTCCCTGGCCCTTCCCATCACATCACTGAGCAGGTCGGATGCATAAACGCCTTTCACCGTTTTTTGCAACAGCGATGCTCCCGCAAAAACCTCCCATCCCAGTTCCTTTATGATATCCTCAATCGTCATCAACTCTTTATTCTTCAAACCTGCCTGCCGGCAGGCAGGTTCTCAAATTGTCAAATTTTCAAATCTTCAAACCTGCCTACCGGCAGGCAGGTCTTCAAATCATTCAGGCAGCATATTCTTAAACCGGTCCTTTCCCCAAATCTCCTCGGTATAATCAACCACCTGGTTCATGCTTTCGCCGCCTTTTACCTTAATGGATACAAACACGCAATCACTGGTATGCGCCCGCCCCTGAACGGCATCCTCAGCAAGCGTGCGGCAGGTAGGCGATCCGCAGGCACCACAATCAATGCCCGGAAGAAAATTCCTTATTTTCTCAATCTTTTTCATTTTACGCATGGCCAGCACCATGTCTTCATCAAGTTTCATGATCGACCGGGGTTCAATGGCACCCAGGGAAGCGTTTTCGATGAGGAATTCGCGGTTTTCCAGGATGGTTTTATTGTCTACAATTTTTCCCTGTTCTTTGTCGATATAATATTGTTCGGCACGGTTATGAAGCCGCTCACTTACCAGGAACCGGTTGTTGGTAGACAAAATACCTCCGGCACAACTTTCGTCACAAGCCCGCATCTCCAGGAAGTCGAAGTTGCCTACCGTTCCGTTTTCAAGTTTTTCGAGAAATTCGATTGCATTGGAAATGCCGTCAATGGAGAGGCAGCGGCCGTGAATATGCCGGGCCTCGCCTCCGGTAAGGGTCCACACCATTTCGTCGGGCAGCAGCTGTTCTTTTTCAGGCACGATGCAGTAACCCTTTTCCTCACGCCTGATAATGGAATAAACCCTGTTATAAAGCGTATTCAGGTTGATCACTCCGTTGATGGGTGATTTTTCTTCGCCAACCGGACTTTTCACAGCAGCAATCTTGGCTGCGCAGGGAGTGATGTAAAACAACCCGATGCGTTCTGCAGGAATTCCTTCGTCGGCGAACTTCTTACGGAAGGAAATGGCAGCCATGTCCAGCGGGGCTTTGATCGGAAGAATGTTCCCAACAAGCGAAGGAAATCTTACCTGGATCAGCCGCACGATGGCGGGACAAAATGATGAAATCACCGGCCTGATGTCGCGATTTTCCTCCAGGTAGTTGTTGATCAGTTCTTTAATAATGCCGGTGCTGTGCTCTACTTCGTAAACATGGGTGAACCCGTCCTCAAGCATGCCGCTGTATATTTTACGCGAAGTGATGTTGCGCGGGAACTGGCCGATAAAAACGGAAGGAGCCAGTGCAACACGGTATTCATAGTCAAAGATCCGGCTGAAATCATCCTCCTCAATCTTGATGGCACTCACAGGACATACGCGCATGCATTCACCGCAATCTACGCACCGTTCAGCAATAAGCTTTGCCTTGCCCGCGGTTACCCTGAGGGCTTCGGTGGGACATGCCTTCATGCAATGCGTGCAACCAATGCAAATGTCCTCCTGAATTTTCAGCGCGTGATGGAATGCCATAGCTACGCTTCTTTTGGTTTTATGCGGGTCATCATCTCAATCACCGTACCCTGGTTAATGGTGCTCTGAATTTCGAGCCTGTCCGTATTCTTCTTGATATTCGACAAACCCATGCCGGCACCAAACCCCATTTCCCTTACTTTTTCCGATGCAGTGGAGTACCCTTCCTGCATGGCCTTTTCGATATCGGGAATGCCGGGGCCTTCATCCTCAACCCTGACCCTGATGGCAGCCGGACTGATAAAAACCTTCATGGTTCCCCGATAAGCATGGGCTACCACATTTACCTCGGCCTCGTACATGGCAACGGCAATGCGACGAATTATCGCAGGATCAAGGCTGAGCTGATTCAATATCTTTTTGACATTGCTTGATGCATGCCCCGCCTTGATGAAATCGCCCCCCTCAATGGGGAACTCATACGTCATTTCCTTCATCTCAACCGCATTCCTGAACCTCTGACTGTCAATCAATACAGCGGCAGCAAACCATGCTGATACAGCTTGCCGCTGTTGCCGAACATTGAGCCCGGGCTTTCTATGATAATCAATCCGTTGTCTTTTGCCAGTTCAATCATTTCCTTGGAGGCCTTTTTATTGCGCACAATAAGAATACAGGCAACCTCGGCCATTTCAGCCGTACGAATTGTCTGTAAATTAGCCACACCGGTAATCAGCAAAATGCCCACCCGGTTAATGGTTAACACATCACTTAACAGGTCAGACGAAAAAGCATGCGTTATCTCTTGTTCACCGGCATTATCCCCACATACCAGCTTCCCATCTGTAATCCTTACAATATCAGCTATTTTCATTCTTAAACTACTTAAAACAAAACCCCAATGCTATCATACGCATGGAAAAATTTTCTGTTACAAAAATAACAAATTTGATGTTATTCAAATAACAGTAAATAGGTTCTGTTGTAATATATATTGATTCTAAATTACTTCGGTAAGAATCATGAACCCGGATGGCAGTCAGTATTTAGCTGCGGGAAGACTGATCGAGCCAGCCGAGCCATTCCTCAAAACCGGCTCCGGTTTTCGCTGAAAGTGAGATGAATTGCAGCTGTGGATTTACCCTGGCCGCATTGTTTTTGAATTTTTCCAGGTCAAAATCCACATGGGGAAGCAGATCGGTCTTGTTGATCAGGCACAAATGAGCGCTCTGAAACATGTTGGGATATTTGAGGGGCTTGTCATCCCCCTCGGTAACGCTCATGATGACCACCCGGAAGGCTTCTCCCAGGTCGAACAGGGCGGGGCAAACCAGGTTGCCTACGTTTTCAATCATCAATAGCGAGTTTTGGCCGGGATCAAGGGTCTTTACAGCCTTGTTGATCATGCCTGCATCGAGGTGGCAGCCGTTCCCGGTGTTGATCTGCAATACCGGAACGCCGGTAGCCAGGATGCGGTCGGCGTCAAGCGATGTCTGTTGATCTCCTTCAATCACGCTGATGCTCCTTCCTTTGAATGACCGGATCGTCCGCTCGAGCAGTGTGGTCTTCCCCGAGCCCGGTGAGCTCACCAGGTTCAGTGCAGTGATCCCTTTTGCCTCAAAGTATCCCCGGTTGCGCTGTGCCAGCAGGTTGTTCTGCTGCAGTATGTCGGTTTCAATGGTAATGCGCCGGTGAGCATGTTCATGCCCGTGATCGTGAGGGTGCGGGTGGTCGTGATGCGTATGCGCATGATCATGGTTGTGTTCATGGGTATGGCTGTGATCAGCCGGATTGATGATGGTGTACCCTCCGTCATTATCGCCGCATCCGCAGGTATCGCACATGGGGAATGTTTTTGTCAGGAGTAAAATTAGTGAATATTTTGAAGTCTGCAAAGTTGGAATAAGCTGTGAGCTTCGAGCTATGAATTGCGAGCTGTGAGCCGGAAAACTCGTAACTCGCAGCTCATGGCTCATAGCTTGTTCTTCACGTCTCCACCGCCACAACCCGAAGTTCCTTGCCCGTAATAATAACCGGACTGACCTCGCCGCAACCCGGGCAGATATCGTATATTTCAGCTGGTTCATACTGACGGCCGCAGGTATTACACCTTACCACCAGCGGTACTTCTACAATTTTCAGTACGGCCTTGCTGAGCAGCGTATCTTTGCGCGCTGCTTCCCATGCAAAATCCATGGCCTCGCGGATCACCCCGCTGGCTTTCCCTACCTCAACCTCCACTACACTGATGTGGGTTAGCTGTTTTTCCCGGGCCGTTTCAAGCACAATGTCAACAATGCCCTGTATGATGGAGAATTCGTGCATGACGTTGTCTTAACAAATCCTCGGCAACTGCTCTCCGGCCAGTTTCGTCAACAGCCGCGTTCCGCCATAGGCCGATTGCAACAACACCTTGCCGGCATTTGCCAACGTTACCGTGCCGATACTGCAGGCATCTTTTCCCAGCAGGTGACCCTGCATGATTTCCAATGCCCGATCAGCAGTGCCGGGTGAAACCACCATGAGCAACTTGCCTTCATTGGCCAGGTAAAGCGGGTTGAAACCATATATTTCGCAAATTCCGTTGATCTGCTCCCGTACGGGTATTGACTGTTCGTCAATAAGCAGGCCTGTATTCACCGAGGTGGCAATTTCATCCAGTATGGTGGCAAGACCCCCCCGGGTAATGTCGCGCATGAACTTCACTTCAACACCTGCATCCAGGATCTGACCGATCAATCCATTGAGCGAAGCCACATCGGAAACCACTGGTGTTTCAAATTGCAGATTTTCTCGGGCTGCCAGGATGGCCATTTCATGATCACCCAGGAAACCGTTCACAATAAGCTGATCTCCCTCAGTGATGAGCGCACCGGAGGATATGCCTGCATATTTCTTTTCTACGGTACCGATACCGGCCGTATTGATAAACACCTTGTCGCACTGGCCTTTTTTTACCACCTTGGTATCTCCGGTGATGATTTCAACCCCGGCATCACGCGCAGCATCTGCCATAGATACTGCTATCCTTTCCAGATCGGCCATGGGAAAACCTTCTTCAATGATGAAAGCTGAACTCAGATACAATGGCCGTGCACCTGCAACAGCCATGTCGTTCACCGTTCCGCACACTGCCAGCTTGCCAATGTCGCCGCCCGGGAAGAATACCGGATCAACTACAAAAGAGTCCGTGGTAAAAGCAATCATCGTACCACCTGCATCTGCCAGGGCCGAATCGCCCAGCACGCTCAGGCGCGGATTATTGAAATGCTTAACGAACAGGTTGCTGATGAGGTTGCCCGTCATCACACCTCCGCTGCCATGTCCCAGAAGAACGGTTTTGTCCATTTCAATTTCGGTTTCGGTAAATATAAGAAAAATGGATTAACGGAAACAGGATGTAAATTCTCAATATTCGCTCTATTTGCCTATTTTCGCACTCATAAAGTAAAGTTAAAACCGGAAATTCGTTTATGATTGAATTTAATACACCACTGCAGTCAGTACCCTTTGACAAGATACAGACTCACCATTACAAACCTGCCTTTGAATCTGCCATCGGAGAGGCCCGTAAAGGCCTTGATGTCATTGTGAACTACACGGCCACTCCTGATTTTGCCAATACCATCGAAGCCCTTGAACGGCTTAATTACAAGCTTAAAAGAATTGAACAGGTTTTCTTCAACATCAATTCAGCTGCTACAAACAGTGAAATACAACAACTGGCGCAGGAAATCTCTCCCATGCTTACGGCTTACTATAACGACATCTCCCTGAATGAAAAGCTGTTTGAACGGGTGAAACGGGTTTATGACAGTCGTGAAGGCCTGGACCTGAATACAGAGCAGGAGAGGCTTCTGGAAGAAACCTATAAGTCTTTTGTGCGCAACGGCGCCAACCTCAGCAAATCCGACAAGGAAGCATACCGCAGTGTGACCACCGAACTTGCCACCTTATCGCTTCAATTTGAGGAACATCTGCTTGCAGAAACCAATGCTTTCCAATTGCATCTGACCCGTGAGGAAGATCTGGCCGGATTGCCTGAATTTGTCAGGGAAGCTGCTGCGCTCGAAGCCAAATCAAAAAACCTCGGAGGCTGGCTTTTTACGCTTAAAGCGCCAAGCTATGTTCCGTTCATCAAGTATGCCGATAACCGAGAACTTCGTGAAAAGATGTTCCGGGCTTTCAGCTCACGCTGCTTCAAGAAAGATGGCATGGACAATCAGGAAGTGATCCATAAAATTGTGAACAACAGGCTGAAGCTGGCAAAACTGCTGGGATATGATTCCTATGCCGAATATGTACTCGAGGAACGCATGGCCAAAACGCCTGAAAAGGTGAATGGCTTTTTATCGGACCTGCTGCATCAATCAAAACCCACGGCCCTAAAAGAATATGCCGAAGTGCAGGCCTTTTCCCATAAGCTGGGCGCTGATTTTGAGATTCAGCGTTGGGACTGGCCCTATTATTCTGAAAAACTTCGCAGCGAAAAGTTCTCCATCACCGATGAAATGACCAAGCCTTATTTTCAGCTTGAGAAGGTGGAGGCGGGTATCTTCGGATTGGCCAACCGGCTTTACGGAATTGCATTTGAAGCCGATCATACCATTCCTGTATATCATGAAGATGTAAAAACCTTCAGGGTTAAAGATTCCGACGGATCGTTGCTGGCACTGCTTTATGTTGATTATTTCCCGCGTGAGAGCAAGCAGGGTGGGGCATGGATGACCAATTACCTCGAGCAGCACAGGTTGGATGACCGCGATGTGCGCCCGCATGTTTCGCTGGTCATGAATTTCACCAAGCCTACTGCCGATAAGCCATCATTGCTGACGTATGATGAAGTACGGACGTTTTTGCATGAGTTCGGGCATGCGCTGCACAGCATGTTCAGCAGGGTGACTTATTTGAGCTTGTCGGGTACCAACGTATACCGCGATTTTGTAGAGCTTCCCTCGCAGATCATGGAAAACTGGGCCGAAGAGAAAGAATGGCTGAATGAGGTTGCTGTGCATTACCAAACAAATGAAAAGATGCCCGGTGAAATGCTGGAGAACATTTTAAAGAGTCGCAATTTCAATAGCGGGTATGCCTTTATACGTCAACTGAGTTTCGGATTGAACGATATGGCATGGCATACATTACATAAATCATTTGATGGACAGGTTTGCGCCTTTGAGCTGACCGCCATGGCGCCTACCGAGATTTTCCCACCGGTTGACGGTGTGTGTTTCAGCACAGGCTTTCACCACATTTTCGGTGGGGGCTATGCGGCAGGTTATTATGGTTATAAATGGGCCGAGGTATTGGATGCCGATGCATTTTCGCTGTTTCAGCAGAAAGGAATTTTTGACAAGGGCACTGCACAGGCTTTTCGTGACCAAATACTCTCAAAAGGAGGCACTGAAGACCCCATGGTTTTATACAAGCGGTTCAGGGGACAGGAGCCTTCGGCCGAACCGTTGCTGGTACGAAGCGGTCTGAAGTAGAAAATAAATATTAACAAGCTGACTTGATTTTTCAGGCAAAAAGAAAGACGCAAGTTGTGAAACCTGCGTCTTTCAAAAATAAGTAATTAGGTTATTTAGTGATCCTTAAAATTCCATTTGGAATTGTCACTGTTCATATCAAATTCGGCCAGTGTGGGTGTACTGTCAGCGATGGATATCAGCGCCAGCTTCTTGTTTGAGCCGGGAACTACCTTGGGCATAATCCGGTATGTTCCATCAGTCAATTGATCAATTCGCCACAATTGTTCCGGTGCGCCGGTAAATGCCGGAACCGTTATTACTTCAGCATCGGCTGTTGCGGCCAATGCCCGGTCAGTTCCTGCTATTACTATTTTATAATAGGGCCCTCCCAAATATCCGCTTGAATCGGGAGCTGCCGTAATGGTCCATTTCTGATGCGGGCGGAACATGTAATCCCCTATTCTGACATCAATATTACCTTTGGGCCATGTGTCAATTACATCAGCCAATTCCTGCGATGGAACAGGTTTTACCGGTTCATTGACATTTCTTCCAAATCCGCGCATTCCTCCGGGCATACGCACAAAATCCACTACCAACTCCAGCGCATAACCTCTTCTCTCCGATTCAATTTCATAGGTTCCTTCTTTGAAATTATCTCCTGCAACCGGCCATTCGTTCTTCCACAGTAATGGACGTATGGCCAGTACACTGCGTCCGCTCTGATCCAAATCGGCTTCATAATGGCACGACATTTTTTCAACGCCGTCTTCAAGTATCACCCGTCCGAAGTGTCCCGGTCCGGTAACTCTTCCGCCGGCTGCAACTACCATCTTGCCGCCACCTTTTAACATGTCTCTTCCCATATTGTCGAGGTAAGGACCTGTTACCTTTCTGGAACGGCCAACAACTATATTGTACGTTGAGTTTGCCCCATCACAGCAGGTTCCGTGTGTACCAAGCAGGTAATACCAACCATTGCGATACTCCAAATCTGTGGCTTCACAGTCAATGGCAATATCAATGGCTTCATTGCCTTCAACACGCTTGCCAGTTTGGGGATCAAGCTCTACAAGGCGAATGAAACCAAAATAGGTACCATAAGAACACCACAAACGGCCATCGGTTGGATCCAGAAGAAGTCCGGGATCAATGGCATCACAATCTTCCATATTCTCCGACTTGGCAACAATAATAGGTTCTGAAAACTTAAAATCGGGCGATTTGGGATCAAGCGTCTTATTCCACATGGTGTTTATGATACCATTATGTCCGCCTCCCAGGCCGCCGCCAGTTGAGCCATAGACTACCAGGTAGCGATCGCCAATTTTTATGGCATCCGGAGCAGCTCCCCTGCCGGGTCTTACTGCACCACTGTTCCACTTCCAACCATCTTCGGATATCAATCCGCCTCCACCTGTGCCGAATGTGTAATACTTACCATCACATTCCATAATTGTGGAAGGATCATGTATAAATGGTTTCCCGATTTGCGCTGTAAGTGTTCCGGTTATCCAAAGCGACAACAGGGCAGCTGTGACCAATATTTTAATTCTTGATTTCATAATTTCAATTTCTTAACAAATGAGATCTTAATAAGATGACTAAATAATTTTATTCACAAGTAATGGTGAGATCTTTGATCGGCTCTCCATTTTCATCCAGGAAGCGAACGCAGAAATCACTCATTCCGGGACCATTGATTACTGCTCCCCGGATGATGTTCCTGCCTTTATTAAGCGTTAGTCGTGTTGAAGCACAATCATCCATAACCATGCGCCTGTCTCCTGAAAGTATCACAGCTTCCTTGCCATTAAGCCACCACATGGATGCCGAGTTGGAGCCAACCGCCATTCTAACGTTTTTCATTTCCTGCGGACTGTTAACCACAGTTACTGCCCAAAACACAACCCCATAAATAGGTTTGTTTAAACCAAATGCAAACCGAAACAGTTTGACATTGAATAGTTTACTGTCCAATGCATGCCAGGTTAATTGTTGCTCTCCAACCTTTACCTTTTCACCGTCTTTGGGTAACACAGTAAACTGGTTTGGAAAATACAGGGTATCAAACGCTTTTCTGATATAGCTGTCGGTAAAAACTGTATTGCTGCGGTTGGGTTTGCTGATTGGTTCCAAAAGTAGCCAGCGCTGAATGAATCCATCGGCATCCGGGGTTTTTTTTGATTTTGTGGCCGGGGCAAAGTAGGCGGCGATGCTTCTTCCTGTTGTATCTGTTAAAGCGGGATCATCCATCTGGCGCCCAAGTGCGCCGGGTTGTGCCTGTAATCCCAGTCCTGCGAAAATTACAGAGCTTACCGTTAATAAGAATGTTTTACGTTTAATTTTCATAGTAGATCTTTACAATGTTTATGATTATTATTCTTTAATATAAAAGCATATTTTTCTCAAAACTACAAAAAGATTTTTGCTTTGTACCAAATGGTTCATAAATATTGCTTCTGAACAGTAAAGCAGCAGGCCCATGAAATCGACCGGAAAATAAAAACAACATTATAGGTACATGCCATTCTTTACTCAGCTAATAGAAGAAACAGAGATTATGAGTAAATTGACTTGTATGTTGTTTACATGTATGGTATATATCTTAGCTGTAATGGTGCAAATAATATCAATGGGTGATCCTGGTACGCATTACCAGATTCTAAAAACATACATGATACTGAAAATCCCGGTAAATTAATTCTCCATCCTCCTTGCAGTATAAAACTTGGCCACCAGCCTCAAAAGATTCGACGTTGATACCCATGTTACCCATCAAGCCATTTTTTGAACCTATTCCTTCTATCCACTCTACATATCCAGTCATTATTGGACTCCTCTTGTCTTTACGCGAAAGAAAAATGTGCTTTCTTTTTTTCAGGAAAGGATAACTAGATAAATACTTTACAGAATCAACTTTAAAAAGATAAAAGTAAAGCAACTCAGCATCATGGGGTCCGTAGAATTCAATTTCTTCACCTACATCAAGGGAGAAATCATACCATAGTATTTTCTCTGCACTTGTTGATAGTGAGCCATCAATATCAGCCGCCTTAAAATATACCCTTCCTGAATCCGTGTCCTCATGAAAGAATCCACGCAAGCGGTAATTCGCAGAATCTTCATCAAGGGTTTTATAAATTTCGTTAGTAATAGAATCATAATCACCAATAGCCTGATAATATTTGTACCATTTAATTCCTTCCACGATCGTATCAGATCCAATTTTTTCAAATTGATTAAAATATAATCCCGGATTATTACAATAGGGAACACGAGCAGGGTTATCTTCTAACCAAGGTGCCTCAAAACATTCAAACCACATTTTACCCGGTACCAATAATGGGAGGTATTTTTGATCATTACTTTCATCGTCCTCTTTAGAACAGCCAAATAATAGCACTGCTATCAAAGCAGTTAACAATCCTGCGACAGTCAGATTTTTCATAGTTGTGAAATTTGGTTAAACATGAATAGCTTAACAAATAAAAAACGTAATGTGCTGAATGTTAATATAATAATCTAAATTGCAGACAAAAATACGAGCACATCTTTACATATAGTATTGATTTTCTAATGATTATCATTATCGTCGCTACAATACTTGCAAGGATTTCAACGATGCAATGTAAAGCTAGCAAATTGTTGTTAAATTTCCAACCGACTGCCTGTTAATTCGTTCCAGGTGGTTAACAGAACTGGTGCCGGTGGTCAGATTGCACCGGAACGGAGGTGAATATCCGCAGGAATATATAACGTTTGGGAGGATATGTTAGAGACGCCCGAAACTAATATCTGAATGTTCCCAGACAGTTCCATATTTATTTGCGGTTCCATAAAATCTTGTTTGGGGTGGTAACTGCAAAAAAATCTCTGTTGTATCATTATGGATGAAGCCTACCGGAAAAGGGAATAAAGTGTCAAGCTGTGTAACTGTGAGTATGGGTAAAGTTTCAGAAGAAGTAGTGAGTGACCAGTTAAGAGGTTTTGTGTAAATAAAACCGGTTCCATCGGCATTGAGGGTCAATGGAGTGGTCATGGAGTAAGATGTGTCGAAAAGCTTCGTGTTGCCTGTTCCTTTGCTATAATCAATTTCCCAAATAATCCAATTACCGACATAATCATCTTTTGTCACAGTTTGCGGCCATGTTTCATCCGTTCCGCACCAGTCATCATCTTTAGTTCGGTCGTCCTTTGTGCAACTACTCATTATGATCAGTATTGCCAGTATGAGAATTGTTTTAGGCTGTCGCATACTTAATGCATATTTAATAATTTGTCATAAAATTAATAAATATAAAAACCAAAATCAAATTTACGCGAGGACGTCATTAAAAGAAATACAAACATTAAGATAAACTTCTTATCCAGGTGATTACATTATCCATGTGATTATATGATTAATCGTAATACCATTCACTTTTTTTCCCAATACCTCTGTGATAAATTTTGCGAAAATATCTGAAGAAACGATAACGCCACTTCTCCAACAGAACAAAAAACATTTTCAATTTCTTTTCTTATTGAATCCAATAGATGTAATACTCCAAATAGTAGTATTGGTCCCAATAGAAAAGCAATTATAAAATGCTCTTAAATCCCCCAAAATATTGCTGCTGAATAGTAAAGCAGCCGACCTTTATTGAGAATTAGAAATACATTCCTATTTGAAGAGAAAACTGGTTGTTAAATACTTTATACTCTCTATCAACTTTTGATCTGAGATCTGTTAAATGTTCATAGCTCACATTGACAAAAAAAGTATTATTCCCAATCCAGTTTTTTTCTATACCTGTAGTTGCAATCAAACCACAAAGCCATGTACGAATATTTTGGCCATACATGTCGTAGAAATAATTTACTTTAAAATTATCATTCTGCGATAATATGATTTTATTTGTAAAACCTACGCCTAAAGTATAGATTGCTTTTTGCGAAATATTAAAGTCAAAATTCAAAGAAACAGGAATTTTTATATCAATAACGCTTAATTCTCCTTGAATTTCTGATTTTATTGGTGTCATATAAGGAGGTTGAGGATAATCTTTTTCAGCAAGAAAATACGGTTCATTGTTGATGGTTAAAGGATAGACATCCCCCTCTAGATGTGAAAATGTATATGTTTTCGAATCTTTTTCGAAGATAAGATTAGCCTTTAAATTTATATGCCTGTTAAACATGAACAAATTCGATATTTTTAATCCGGCCCCGATCTGGAAATTATTACCATGATCGGTATTTATCTGACCTCCAAAATTATACTGGTTTTTTGCCCAGCCTATTAATACTCCATATTTTAATTCTGGCGATGTTTTGCCTTTTTCGTAAATAATACAACTCTCTGTATTACAAACCTTCTCATGATAATCTTTTGTCAATTTTATCAGAGATTTATGGGTAAGACTTGTATTTTGGATTTCATTATTAATATCTGGACAGTCCTGCAATAATGCCATTAATTTATTTTTATATTTCTTGGGTAAGATAAACTTGCCTTTATCAGTTTCCATGATTACATCCTTCTCTGTTAGCTCTACAAGACCTTGTGGGAGTTTTTCAATATAATAATGCTCTGCATCGTCTACATAATAATATACATTTGCCATTCCTTGTATCAAAAATTCCAGGAAAACAACCATATTAGTGGTTGGATCAATTTGAATTTCTTTTGAGATATAGTATTTCCCGTCTGAATATCTGTACCCTACTATTTCACCCGGTTTATAAGTTATACTTTCACTGTTGGCACTGGATTTAAAAGTACAGTGCTTAGAAGCATTTTTACTTTCCTGTTCCAAAAGAAAGCCTTTTGTTGTATCTCCATTTAAGGATATAATATATCCCTCTTTATAACGGTTATCTGAATTGGCTCTCAGTTGAACAGTGCAGCAAAGGAGAATGAATAGTAGCTGAATTGATTGTTTCATGATTTAAATATTGAATCTTATTCTTTGATTTTTTTATCTTATTCCGGAAGCATGATTTGCTGGAACAAAAAAGAAAGGTTGAACAATTGCCTAAAAACATTGTCAATAAGTCATTGCTGGTTTCTATCTCAAAGTTTTAAGCAAAAATAGTAATATAATTTTTTCCCCCAAGTCTCCTTTAAGGTAAATTCAACACATGCTGTGACCCTATTTCTTCCGAAAGGATGGCCAGGCTGTCTTATCCTAATAATATGATTTCAGGTAAAACAACATGAAGACAGTATAATATATTCATTAACAATAGAATAAGTGAAGTAATGCGCGCATATGTGCATGACATGCCTGAAGATCCATGCTTGAACTGTTCAATGGCAAGCTTGCCTGAGCATTGTGAACAGAAGATAACTGCTATTTTCCGATGAGCGTTATCAGAATTGCCCCGTTGGCTCCCCTTGAGCCATAAATTGCGGCATCAGGTCCTTTCAGAATATTTATAGACTTAACCTGACTGGGCGGGATTTGTATGTCATAGGGACTTATCTCAACGCCATTGACAAAAACCAAAGGAGAGGTATCAGAATTTATTGTGGCTATACCTCTGATAATAATTCGATTCCCAGATACCAAAACACCAGGACACTCTGCCTTAATCATTTCATAGATGTCTTGATAATTTGCATATCTGTTTTGTCCTTTTATTTTATTATCACCGGATACGAGATGCTTTTTTTTAACGGTTCCATATCCGATATCCACTGCTTCATTATCAGGATTTTCTTGTTGTACCGTTGCTTCCTCGGACATTGCGTTTTCAAGCTTGAAATTGATTACAATTCTGCCATTAATATCTTCATTCAGAAATCCGTTGGACAAAGTGACAATAGAAACAACTGCTGCATCAGCCTTTACCCTAACTTTATACATGCCCTTGTTATCAGTAATGACATTTGAATTTTTGTTATCAACAAATACCATACAGCCAGAAACTGGTTGGTTATTCATGTCAACAACCTGTCCGGTAATGTAATACTTCTTTCCTGACTTTTGAGCAAAAGAACTAATGGATAAAGGCAGAAAAAGAATAATTAAAACTAAAATTTTTGTTTTCATGGCTCGAGTTGTTTAAGCTCTAATCTATAAATTTAGTTCAGAGCAAAGTAAATTAGCTTTGGCAAAGGTACTAATAATTCGTCAGGCAAAAATCAAAACAGAATAAAAACAGTTGATTTCATTTCATACGTCATCTGTTTCTATACATTAACTATCTTGTTAATTTATAATCTTATTAAGGATATTGGAGGAATCAGGAATTTATCCTGGGGCAATGAAATTCAGGTTTTTGTATTAATTGCTGTTTTGGTGCTTTCAGCAATACCTTGACTTATCAGGTATCAAAACAATCAGATATTTAATAAATTATGTTCAAATCTCAACGATTCTATCAGGTTTCTTGATGAGGCTACAGCGTAATTTTGCCGCTATGCATTTAATCATACTGGACGGCTGGATATTCTTCTATTATCTGATCATTTACCTAACATAGAGCAGGTAATCCGATTTATCGATTAAAATCGAAATCATGTTCTTATCGACATCAAAAGAGTCAATAGCTTCGGTAAGTGACAATTCGCAGCCAATAGAATTCTTATCCTGTGCATTATATGCCAATGCCAGAAAAAGAATGATGGTAGTTGTCGATGTCTTCATCTGCACATAACTTTTGCACGTATGAACCGCTGTGTTTTCAGGGCGCTTTGTTGTCTAGGTTGCACAAGGTAACCAAGAGTGCTGACTTACACAAACCCGCTGCCCCGCAATGGTTTATACTTGTTGTTGTTTGCTGAGCTTTTTAGTTTTCCATAATCCGTATATCATAAATCCAATCCCTGCTAAGATGAAAGGGATGCTTAAAAGCTGTCCCATATTAAAAGTCATTCCTTCTTCAAAGATGACCTGATCTTCCTTTACAAATTCAACTATAAACCTGGCGGTAGAAAATAGAACTGAACCAAGCCCAAAAAAGAATCCGTTTCTGAATCTATCTCTCGCTTTCTTATAAAGAATCATCATAACAGCTAAAATGATAAAATAACAAATCGCTTCATATAACTGAGTTGGATGTCTCGGAATGTTATCAACTCTCTCAAAAATCACACCCCAAGGCTTTGTAGTTGGCATGCCAATTATTTCTGAATTCATAAAGTTTCCAAGTCTTATAAATCCAAAGCTCAATCCTGAAACAACTGCAATCAAATCAATTGCATCAATTAATGAATGTTTTGTCTTTCTAGAATAAATATACAAAGCAATCAATAATCCGAGCACACCACCATGACTTGCCAATCCTTGATATCCGGAAAATTTTATTCCACCATTGGGAGGAAATGTAATTGGAAGAATCATCTCTAACGGATGTGACAAATAATATGATGGCTCGTATAATAAACAGTGTCCTAATCGTGCTCCTGCTATTATTCCAATCATACAATAAATTGTTAATTTCTCAAGCTTCTCAGATGGTATGTTTTCTCTTTTATAAATCAAGTCTAAAAGGTAGATGCAAAGAATCAATCCACTTACAAAGAGTAATCCATAATATCTAATTGAAATTCCGAAGATATTAATAATCTCAGGGTCAGGGTTCCAGTGAATAAAACTTAAAATCATATCTTAATTTCATTGTTTAGTAGTATCGTTTTAGCTTTGCGCACAATGGTGGCAGTATGGTTAGTTGCTGATTTCGAAGCAATTATCTAACAACTTACACTGAAGTTTAATAAAAGCTATAACCTTGAAATATGCACTAAAACGGTAATTAACTAAACTGCGTGTTAGAGCTCGTTCAACCATTTTATCATAATATCTATATTCCTATCCTCAAAAGTTGCTGAATGTCCTCCTTTTTTTATTGATATAAATTCCTTATTGAGAGAAATTGATTCATTGTAAAGTTTCTTTCCCATTCGATATGGTAATTCCCGATCATCCTTTGCATGCATTATCAATAAATGGTTTGAGTATTTCTTTAAGCAGGATACATTGCTGATATTCATTAAATATTCATTTGCCGTTAACTTAACAAAAGGTCTCATTACGAATTTTACACCTTGTGTAAAATTTTTCTTATAGTGCTTTAATAAGTCGTTAACATCAGAGAAGGGCGACAGCAGAATTAGCTTTTCTGGATTTGCATTTGCTCCCAAATCTGAGGCGAAAACAGAACCTAGTGAGTATCCTATAATCACAATATTTAAATCCTTGGAATTATATATATAGTTCTCATAAAATGATTGATTGTCTGAAAATTGTGTTCTAAAGGATGATAGCCCATTGCTGTTTCCATATCCGCGATAGTTGAGAGCAACAATTTTAGATTCTGATTTAATAGCTAATTCAGTCAAATACTCAATATATGAAGTATGACTTGATTGATTCCCAATAAAAAAATAAATCAATCTATTATATGTGTTCGGAATATACTCAAAGTATTCAAGTTTAATAGAATCATTAATAGAGTAATAATCTCGATGCAATTTGATGCTGTCACTTGTAATTATATTATTCTCAATAGAGTCAATAATTAGCTTAATTGGTTTTATCCATCTGTCTTTTTCATTTTTTGAGTACTTATCTCTACTTTTAATTTCATAATCAAGATCATATGCTGTTGCTTTAAAACCAGATCTCTCTGATATTTTGTAGCTACATGAGAGGAGAAGAAATACAAATGGGAATAATGCTAATAAGTTTTTCATTTACTTTGTTATATTTGTTCTGGAACCTTAATGGAATCCTGGTTTGCTCCTGAATGAGCTCTAACGGTTACGTGCATGAAACGTTGAGGAGTACGGGCTTCGCTCCTATCCCCGACACAAACGACAATTCGGGGCAGGCTCTTTTTATAACCACTTACACCCCAATGTTATATGCACGATGTTTTGTATCGTAATTATTCATTTTTCTGTCTTTGCTTTTCAGACTTGTCAATTATTGTCAAATCAAATACAATACCCAATCCAATTCCTATTAAATACATTAGTATATCCCAAGGGTCATAAGTCCTGCCAAGAAATTCAATTTTATAAAGTTGCAACATTTCTACTATTGTTCCAAAAGCCAAGGTGATTATTGCCCCTATGATTCGGGCTTTATTAACTGATATGTTCTTTCTTAGTGATATTTGTATCAATAAGTATAGATTCATAGGTAGCAGAATGTCAATTAGATATCCATGAATAAAATGCTTGAAAATTCCTTGATAATCAGGTCCAATGATGAAATGTAATAGTCCAACGAATATGGAAATTGAAACAATTATATATGTGCTTTTTCTATTCTTCATTCTGTCACATTAATGCTCATTAAATTGCTCTTCTATCAATTACTTTGAATGTTATAATTCCTTCTTTTATGACACACAATGGCCGGCGCTATTGTTAATTGCCGATTTCGAAGCATTTTCCTGTCAATTACTTTTGATACGGGCTGTGCCACTCGAATACGCACTGCGCTGGCAATTAACTATACCGCATGTTAGTGTGAGTTGCTTATTTATCAATATTTTCAATAAGTGATTTGAGATATGGAATATCTTCATTGACTGTCTTCCATACAACATCAACGTCAACCCCGAAATAATCATGAATCAATTTATCTCTCATTCCAGACATCTCTTTCCATGGAATTTCATGATATTGCGATTTTAAATCCTTTGAAATTTTCTTAGTGGCCTCTCCAATTATTTCAATATTCCGAATAACAGCGTCCTGAATTAGCTCACTATTATTGAAATCTTCACCAGTCAGGTCTTTCGTGTATTCCTGAATTTTGTCAATACAAAACAAAATGTGTTCAATGAATGCTAGATCATCCTTCATGCCTGAAAGATTATTTGAAGATCATTTGAAATATTGCTTTTTATACGCTTGTTCTTAATCGCTCCTGCAGTAATCAGATCAACCTTGTGTCCAAGCCTAGCAGATAGTTCATCTTCTAATCGAATAAGTCTCAGCAAAGAAATTCCGTTTTGGAAAGATACAAGGATGTCAATATCACTATTATCAGTCTGTTCGTTTCTTGCATAGGAACCAAACAAGCCAATAAACAGTGGGTTATACTGTTTTAAAGACTCTAAAATAATGTTATTTATCTCAACACTTGACATAGTACAAATATACAAAAATTTTATTAAGTAGATGATTGTCTTTTCTTTGCAATTCACGCTAAACGTATAGCGATATGTGCCGTTGCCGTTTCAGGGCGCTCACTTGTCGTGTTACCCGAAAGATAGCCAAGTGAACTGACATTAGCAACCCATCCACGCGGCAATTGCGTATACCGGCTGTTACCGCCTGGCAATTTTTACTTAATGATTTCGATGGATTTTATCCTGTTGAAATGCTTTTCGTTTAATGTAGCAATTGGGATATTATGAGTTATTGCTGTTGCACCTATCAAGATATCTGCAAGGTCAATCATTTTATTTTTCTTCAACAAGTCAAGATATATTAATATGGCATTATCAGAGCAATCTTTATCGAATGGGATGATCTTTAGATTCTTACTTAGTTTTTCCCAGTAATCTAAATGCAATTTTCTATTACCTATCCCTATTTCATAGTATGTGATAGATGAAATGCATAAAGTCTTGTTAGACTTTGCCAAACTATAAAAGAGTGTTTTATCCTTTTCTTTCTTTCGAAATAACTCAATCAATATTGAAGAATCCAGTAGAATCATGCAATTCTGGACTTATTTATGTGAATCCTTGCTTGATTGTAATCTTTTAGTTCCGAATCAGTCCATGTAGGAGCCTGTAGAATCAATTTATGTATTGATTCAATCGATTTCTCTTTAGAAATTTCTGATTGTAAGGTATTGGCAAGCTTAACAATATCTTTTTGAGGGAGTTGCCTTACCAATCTAAGTATTTGATTATAACTTATGTCTAAGTTTAATTCCATTGCATAATGATTTTAACAAAGATACGGATTTTTCATAAAATATCATTTCGTCGTGGTGTTGTGATTTTTTGCTTGGCGGTAACGTTCGCCGGTATGCGCAGTTGCCGTTTCAGTGCGCTTTCTTGTCGGGTTACCGACAAGAAAAGCAAATGAACTAACTTTAGCAACCCCTCGGCCCGGCAATTGCGTATGACCGGTTGTTGTGGCCAGTTGATTTTTGTCAGCCTATTGTTAAATTAACTCTTTTACCAAAACCAATCTCGACCAATCTATACAACGTCGATAATTGAATATCACTATGTCCGTTTTCAATCCGCGAGATAAAGCTTTTGCGTGTGCCTGTCTTTTTGGCAAGCTCCTCTTGTGTCATGTCAGCCTCTTTTCTTGCTTCTCTTAAAATTTCTCCTATTGCAAAGGCTTTAGCTTTTATCTCGAAATTAGTCCGTTTCTCCGTACCAATTTTACCATATCTTTGGTCCAAATGCTCGTCAAACGTTTTAATATCTTTCATTTTTTATCTCCTTTCTTTTTGTAATCCAAATACTCCTTCATTATTTGCACTGCCTTTTCTATCTCTTTTTTCGGGGCTTTTTGCGTTTTCTTTTGGAATCCATTAAACAACACTACTAAATTACCCTTATCAAAAACAGCAAAATATCCTGAAGATGTTGCTTTCAAACTCAATCCGTATTGCAAATAGTCCATCATATCCTGTCATTTGTTCAAAGAACTTACCTGGTATCTTTTCAGCAACCGTCACGAGAAAAAGTACGTAGTCTATTTTATCCTTAGTCTTCTCTGTCTGAGCATTAAAAAAGTCCCAATAATAGTTCCTAAAATAAATCAGTTGACGTTTTTTTATCCATGCGACAAAGTTAACGAATAATGGAACATAATCCAATAAGTCTACAATAATTTATCTAGTTGATCCTTATTAACTCGGTTTTTTTCATCTTATTCTGGAAGCGATCCTTTGGGGAACCAAAAAGTATGGTTGGAAAAACAGCCAAAAAATTAAGTCAAAAATTTCCTGCTGTTTCCATCTCATCCATTTCATCATATTATATGCTGCAGCAGCTAATATCGTATTGATTTTATCCCCTGAGACTCCTTTGAGGTAATTTCGCCGCATTCTGTGATCATATTTGAGATGTGAGATCAGACCTTCTATTCCGGCTCTGGATCTGCATCGGGCCTCTCGCTGCTTCTTCATGTAATAGCTTTCTTTCTTGAGTACTTTTGGCATCACGATTTCTATCGATCCGATATTCCCTTTTATTCTGTAACCCCTGTCAACAATGGCTTTTTTGATTATACCGCCTGTAAGCTCCCTGACTTGTAATAGTTGTGGTTTTAAAGTATGTCCATCATAAGCATTTCCTTCTATTGCCATAGCCCCAACAATGATCCCTGATTTCCTGGTATAAGCAAATGAACTCTTGTTCCCAAATTCGTAGGGTTTATGTTCTTTTCCTTTTGCAATGCATAATACGTCGGGCT
>CAZLLD010000058.1:0-22737 GCA_964560225.1 uncultured Bacteroidales bacterium | reverse complement strand
AAGATCGTGAAAACACTTGTATCATGGGTTCAAGTATGGGAGGACTGATTTCTCTATACGCAATTTGCGAGTATCCTGATGTTTTCGGAGGTGCAGCCTGCATTTCCACGCACTGGCCGGGTTTAATTCCCAATACAAAAGATCCCGGTTATATTGCAAAAGAAGGCTTTTATCCGAAAGCAATGTGCAAGTATATGGCTGAATCATTGCCATCTCCTGCCACTCATAAGATTTATTTCGATCATGGAGATAAAACACTTGATGCTGCCTATGGTCCTTATCAGAATGCTGCAGATAACGTAATGGCGGCAGCTGGATATTCATCCGCCAACTGGATTACCAGAGTTTATCCTGGCGATGCCCATGTTGAGTCATCATGGGCATCAAGAGTTCATGTTCCTCTTGTTTTTATGTTGGGTAAGAAATAGAGAAAAACTGACTGGCTATTTTCATTTCATAACTTTAAGATCTTCATAACATGAATAGCCATGTATAAGAACAAAATGATCCGGGCGGATCTGCATATACATTCTTCATTCAGCCTTGATGGGGAGCTTTCGCCCCTGGAAATACTGGAGGTTTCAGCCCAACAAGGTCTCTCGGTTATTTCCATTACCGATCACAACCTGGTGGGAGGCCTCCCGGAAGCCGTTGAAGCATCCGAGTCCTATGGCATCCGGGTCATTCCGGGTATTGAAATCGACTGCAATTACAAGGGCACTGACCTGCATGTGCTGGGTTATCACATTAATTACCTGAGTAGGGATTTTGTTATACTGGAAAAGCAGATTGCCACAGGGGTAATGAAATCTTTTAATGCCATGGTGGAAAACTTGCACCGGCTTGGTATTCCTGTTGATGCCGGTGAGGTGATGGCTGCCGCACAGGGCAAATTGCCCAGCGCAGAGCTTATTGCTGAGGTGTTACTACATAATCCAAGATATAGCCACATAGCAGCTCTTGATCCCTACCGGCAGGAAGGTGACAGGGGCGATATGCCATATATCAATTTTTACCTCGATTATTTTGCACAAGGGAAGCCTGCCTTTGTTAAAATTGATTATATGGATTATTATGAGGTCATTGACCTGATCAAACGAAATGGGGGCATACCGGTAATTGCGCATCCCGGTCACAATTTCAGGGGCAGGGAAGAAGTGGTTGCCGATTTGATCAGACTGGGTGCCGAAGGTATTGAGGTGTTCAACAATTACCACAGTCCGGAACAAATGCAATTCCTGGCCGGGATAGCGGTTCAACATCAGGTTTTAATGACCTGCGGCAGCGATTTCCACGGCAAAACCAAGCCCCGGATAGGGGTGGGTCAATATGGCCTGTTGCAGGAATATGAAGGGTATTTGCAGGAGAGTCTGCAAAGATTGTAGTTTGTCTGCTGGTCTTTTAAGTCTTTGTTATTCTTCAATCGGTGCCTGCCTGGCCGGTAGGCAGGTTCGATGTTCGGTGTTGGATGCCGGGGATGCTGGATGGATTCGAAGTTCGAAGTTCGGAGTTGACTGCCACTGCTATGTTTTCTGCATCAAATGCCACACAACAAACAAAATACCTCTATGAGTATTGCATATTTGTCTTTTACACCGTACATTTAGTTTCATAAATTTAAAATAACTGCTTGCCAAACGAACAGTTGTGTTTGCTGTGAATAAAAAATAGAAGTCTGATAAGATAAACTAAAATTAGAAAGGAGAAGGATCCATGAGTCGTCCACTGAGCATCCCAATGCACCGCTTTAAATACACAAAGCTTACTAAAAGTCAGATTGGAGAAAAGCTGAAGGTTGCCGAATCTGGCCCTGTTTGCGCCTCTGATTTTACGGGTGAGCTTTCAGGGAAATCTCTCAAAATTACAACAGATGACGGTCCTGTTTTTGATTATTCCTTCAGAGATAAAAAGAACCTTTCTGTTAAGGTCGATGGTGACTCATTTACAGGGAGCTACGGTGCCCTTACACTTAAAAACATGATTTTCTTTTCCCACATCATTCCATCGGAACAAAAGGGATATAATGTTTTTATGGATATGGATACCAACCTTGTGACCATCATCGAAGTATGGCTTTCAAGCGGCCGGAAGGAAAAGACCATGGGTGGTAATGAAATATTAATTGATGACAGGGAGGTACAGCGTCACATATATTATGGTTATATCGAAAAGAACGGGCAGGCACCACCAGAAGAGCGACATCACCTGACAAACAGGATAGAAGGCAAGGGGATGCACTGGAAGCAGGATACAGGCATAGAAACCATTGAACTTTATGCCTCTGTTGTATCGGCAAACTTTGTGGAACTTACCCGCCACATCGACCAGCTGGGATTTTGTTCTCCGTCGGATTATGTACTGGTAAAAGACAATATTTTTATTTACAACCGGACGGAATGTGAGTTCTCAGGCATATTTACAGCGTATGTAGTTGACCTTTTTTCTGAAACGCAGGTTGGTGTAAGGCTGGGATTTAACGAAAGAGATGAACTGGAATATTACATGTTCAGGGGCGAAGGTAAAATTCTTGGGGAACTGACGCCACTTGAACCATTCGATAAGCAGGGCAATGAACCGATGTTTGCCCGGGCCCCGGGTGCTTCGGTTATGCCAAAAGGGCAGCGAATGGCATACCGCCCAACCAGGGACTTCCCGTATATGACCGATGAAGAGGTTCATGAGGCAGCTCTTAAGAGCACTACAACCTTTGCCCACACTGATATGGATAAGTACAATATGGTATTTAGCGACATATTGGTAGGAAAAGAATTTACCTTGAGATATGACAACGGTGGACCGGTAATACACTATAAGGTTACGGAGAAATTTAAACTCAACTACAGGGAAGAAAAGGACAGCACCTGGAAGGAAGCTGAATACAGGGCTTATGAAGCCGATGGGGAACTTGCCTTTTTCAGTCATCTTTTGGTTGACAGCAAACCGAGAACAAGTTTACAAATAGCTCTTGATTTAACAAACGGGTTAACAACTTGTATTTACTCGCATATGGGAACGGCATATTACGGTAACGAGGTATCTTTCAAAGCCTTGTTTGGTGTGGCTGACCTGGAAGGAGTTGACGCCCCGTTATACCTTCGTCATGAGTTCTCTCATGATCTTATAGGTCATGCCTGGTCGTGGACCTACTCCAACAATATGACCTCGATGCATATTTTTGCCGGGCCTAATGCACATTCCTGGACAATTTACACTGCTGATCAGTCATTGGGGCTTCAGTGGTCTGGTCCCAGCCTTCTTGTAAAGGTTCGTGATGGCGTACATATACTGGCAGAATGTGAAGAAGCATGTAACGGCTCCGAGATGATCGTATTGATAAATGAGAAACTAAGGCGCGACTGCGGATTTAGTTTCCAGGGAGGTAAAGAGGGAGTGAAACTAAATCTGGTAGGTGCAATTGGTCGACATATAGGCTATTACGACACAAAAAAATACTTCGGTCCTAATAGGAGAAAGAATATTTGATATACAGATTAAAGGAATACTAAAATTATGGACTCTTTAAAAAAACGAACTGATTTAAACAGCCAACCAAACGACGGACGCCGTTCCTTTATCTGGAAAATGGGTGCTGTTATGACAGCCGGGATACTTGCACCATCGGTGCCTGCTGCTGCAAAGTCTGTCGCTGCAAAGGATCTGGGACCGGAAAATGGGATGAGAGAGTTATCCGAAAGACTTGCCATTCTTGAGGCGGAGAAAAGCATAATTGGTCTGTATCATACCTATGAATCGTTGCTGAATGATGGTATTTATGATAAAATATCAGAACTGTTTGTAACAGATGGTGAAGCGGTTTATAATGGCGGAGTATTCAAAGGTAGGGATAAGGGTGTAACCCGTTTGTACAACAAGCGTTTCAGGAGTGGCCTTACAGGGAAAAAGTTGGATGCAACTCTTGACAGCAAAGAACAATACTTGATTGAATTATCCGGGGATCATTTGTCTGCAAAAGCCAATTTCCCTTTTGCTATTCAGGTTGGAACCCCGATGGTTTCCGACAGTGTACTTATCAGCATGGCGCGCCTGCATGGCGAGGGAATATATAAATGGCGCGAAAACGGAATTTGTGAGTTATCCCTGTCAAGGCAAAGTAGAGAAGATGTGTGGATGATAAACAGGCTTGAATATCGCACCGAATCAAAATCTGTGTCAGTGCCTCTGTTTGCAAAGGTTTTTCCGGATGATCATGAGGGACCTGATACATTGGTTTAATTGAATCGCGCTTGTGCCTGGTACAAATAGCAGGTTCTGGACATCTGCGCGGAACTTTTATCAGAATTATTCCTTGAATTCATTGAAATTGTAGTATGGCCATTAATTATCATTGTATGCATTTATCTTTTTAAAGACGCAATTCTAAATTTGATCTATAGAATTAAAGAAATTGGTTATGGTGACAAAACACTTAAAATCGATCAACAAAATAGTATCATAAGTAAGCCTACTGAGCTTAAAAATAATTTAATCGTATTTCAGGAAAAAACAGACGGCGATTTAAACAATTACATCAAAAATCAAATCAAATTTGATGAACTTTCTGAAATAGAGAAGATAAACAATTTGTTGTATTTATCAAAACTCTATTATATTCTCTTTCAATTTGAGACCATTTATGGTATCATATATGGATCTCAAATTAGATTACTTGAAAATCTTAATTCAAGCCCATTAGCAGTTTCTGAGGTCAAATCTTTCTTTGATTCAGTGGTTAGAGCCTATCCTGAAACGTTGTCAAAAATTAGTCTTGATGCATATTTGAACTTCTTAGAAAAGAATTTCTTAATTTCAATTTCTAAAACTAACGAAATATCAATAACTCATACTGGCCAGGACTTCTTATTATATTTAACTACACATAGAAAGAACAAGAACAAGTTATTTTAGTATGTTTATTACCGCTTTGGTTATCTGACATAATTTAAGAAACATTACAAGGTGATCCGTGCTCAAAAGTTATCAATATAGATTTAAAGTACATTTGAAAGAGGTGGCACTAAGGGGGTCAACATGCTCCGAAATATCCAGTAAACGCAAGCAATGTAAGCTAATAACGTAATATTATACAATAATATTCAATATATAATATCTTGACAATATGTATATTTGCATAATATACTAAAAATGATACAACATAATATACTAAAAACAGTACGGCAGTATTTACTAGAAATGGTACGGACAGGAACTTAAAAGAATCAATCATGGCAACACCTCCGGAAAAACTCGCGGAATCGTTAGCTGAACTTCAAAAGCTTCAAGATAGTCGCGGTATAGCTATAATAAAGGCGGATGATTTATCTCGAACACATAGGGAGCGTTTGGTAGATAATGGTTTCATCCGTGAAGTTATCAAAGGTTGGTACATTTCACGCTGCCCTGATGAAAGAAAAGGTGATACTGTATCATGGTATGTTTCTTATTGGGATTTTATTGGTACCTATATTGATTCCCGATTTGGTACAGATTGGTGCCTATCGCCCGAACAGTCTCTTTCATTGCATAGTGGCAACTTTACAGTGCCAACACAATTACTTATCCGTTCACCGAAAGCTTCCAATAACGTAGTAGGGCTACTTCATGGTCATTCGGTTCTGGATACAAAACTGGATATTCCATTATCGCAAGAACGGATTAAAATCAAAGAAGTGCAGGTTATATCACTGACAACAGGGTTGATTACAGCAAATGCGGATTTTTTCACCAGACATCCGACTGATGCCCGAACCTGTCTGGCCATGGTAAGTGATGCTTCCGATGTACTGGCAAAATTACTTGATAGCGGAAAAAGTGTAGTGGCCGGACGTTTGGCAGGTGCTTTCAGAAATATCGGTAAAGACAAGATTGCTGATGAAATTGTAAAGACCATGAAAGCGGCAGGGTATGACGTACGTGAAACTGACCCATTCGAGGAAAAAATCGAACTTCATCTTAGTGCCCGTGAAGCCTCTCCTTATGTGAATCGTATCAAAATCATGTGGTCGCAAATGCGGGGGGTGGTAATTGAGCACTTCCCGAAAGCACCGGATACTGTTACCGATGTTGAGGCTTATCTGAAACAGGTCGAAGACAATTATACAAGTGATGCCTATCATTCCCTTTCTATTGAGGGATATCGAGTTACCCCTGAACTTATTGAGAAAGTGGCCAAAGGAGACTGGAATCCTGATTTAAGCGAGGAAGACAAACAGCAACGGGATGCCATGGCCGCCCGTGGTTATTATCAGGCATTTCAAGAGGTGAAGAAAAGTATCAGGTCAATCCTTGAGGGTGCCAATTCCGGTAAAGTGATTGATGACGACCATGGTACCTGGTACCGTGAATTATTCTCTCCCAGTGTTACTGCCGGTATTATCAAAGCTTCGGATTTGGCAGGGTACCGTAATGGCCCTGTTTATATCCAAGGTTCTTTACATACACCACCTTACCATGAAGCGGTCAGAGATGCTATGCCCACATTATTTGCCCTGTTAAAGGAAGAAACCGATGTAGGTGTTCGAGTGGTTCTGGGACATTTTATCTTTGTCTATATTCATCCGTATTTTGACGGTAATGGAAGAATGGCCAGATTTTTAATGAATGCAATGCTTGCATCGGGTAATTATCCTTGGACAGTTATTAAAGTTGATAAGCGTGATGCATATATGGTGGCATTGGAAAAAGCCAGTGTCGTCAATGATATTGCCGATTTTGCAAAATTTATCGGTGAGCAGGTTACCAAGGCAATGGGAGTCGTCAATGTTTAATGAAATAGATTGTATACTTCATTAAATACACATTTAGTGCATCCGGGGTCGGACCGGGATCGGATCGGGATAAATACTTTATTGTTTTTTTCATCTCATTTCCAACCCATTTTAGCTTCCTTTTGCGTTCCTTTAACCCTGTTTTAAGCATCAACTGCCATGTAACAAACAAAACCCCCGTCTGTTAAATATTTTCTTTTAACGGCATTTGATGTTACCTGCGATATCCAGGAAGCACTGGATCAGGGATTGATCGTGCAATGTTTCCATAAACCATTTACCATGATTAATATTGAATTTGAATTAGATAAAGTAGTTTGAGAATTGCGTCGTTCGTCAGGTAATACAAAAAACCCTAACATCATCATCAGATTCTTTCCAAGATGCCTGTGCGC
Source organism: uncultured Bacteroidales bacterium (assembly GCA_964560225.1). Taxonomy (GTDB): domain Bacteria; phylum Bacteroidota; class Bacteroidia; order Bacteroidales; family UBA10428; genus UBA5072. The sequence goes on along the minus strand of CAZLLD010000058.1, from coordinate 15,578 downwards.
TGCCCTTCATGTCTTTATGTTGTACCAATAAAAGACCTGCATATAGAGTAACAATCTACATAATGATATATTTCATGAACAATTATACTACTTCTGTACTACTTTTATAGCTATTACCAATTTTCAAAAAAATGAAATTTTTCAAATTATTGCAGGTAGGCTTGTTGCTTATGATGTCTGGTCTTTTAACTGCTCAGACAACCAACTGGCGGAGTGAATCGGTATACAAATTAAGACCGGACGATCCGGAAGCATTCTATTTTACTCCTGAGAACTATCACATCAGGGCCGACGGTAAAACGGATGTTTCTGAAGCTTTACAGCGCGCAATTAACCAGGTGAAAACCGAAAAGAACTTTGGGATATTGTTTATCCCTGAAGGACGATACCTGATCAGTCGCCCTATTTATGTACCCGCATCGATACGCCTTATCGGATACGGAGAAACTCGTCCCGAAATCATCCTGGCTGAGAAATCCCCCGGATACCAGTCGCCCGATACCGCCAGTCCCTTTAAAGAACGATACATGATCTGCTTTACAGGTGGTATTGTTAAAGAGGGCAAGCAACCCAGTGATGCCAATCCCGGAACCTTTTACAGTGCCTTATCCAATATTGACTTTCGTATCCTGAACGGGAATCCCTATGCCATTGCACTCAGAGCCCATTTTGCACAACACGGATTCATAAGTCATTGTGTCATTAACACTGGCAATGGTTTGGCAGGCATTTCGGAGATTGGAAATGAACTGGAAAATGTCACCTTTATTGGTGGTGAGTACGGAATCATGACGGGTCCTACCTCACCCAGCTGGCCCATGATGACGGTAGACACCTATTTTGAAGGCCAGCGCAAGGCAGCTATCCTTTCTCACTATACCGGCTTCACCATTGTGAACATGCATGTAAAGAATGTTCCTGTTGGTATTGAGATTATGGAAAATAATACCGACCGGGTGATGATGGAAAATTGTCTGTTTGAAAACGTGAGCCGGGCCGGAATTATCATCAGCAGGGAAAACAGTACGCTTACACAGGTGAATTTACAGAAAATTGAATGCGGCAATGTCCCGGTATTTGCCTTGTTACGCGAAAGCGGAAAAACGGTAACAGCAGTCTCCAAAACATACCGTGTGAATGAATTTGTACACGGACTGGTAATGGACAATCTGAATGATGATTCTGAATTGAAGACCCGGGTGGATATGATCCCCGTACAAAAGATTCCTGCTACCCTGGCAAAGGACATTCCTGTGCTACCATCCATGGATAGCTGGGTAAATATTAAGCAATTAGGAGCTAAAGGCGATGGAGAAACAGATGACACCAAAGTATTCCGTGATGCTATTGCCAGATACCAGGTCATTTATGTTCCCCAGGGATGGTACCGGCTTACAGGAACACTAAAAATGAGGCCGGGAGCAAAGCTCATCGGATTCCATCCCATGGCCACCCAGTTTATGCTCAAAGAAAGTGAACCAGCATTCAGCGGATTCGGGGGACCGGTGCCACTGGTTGAATCCTCAGAGGGAGGCGACGATATCCTGAATGGCATAGGTATATTCACAGGCGGGATCAATTACCGGGCTGTAGGATGCAAATGGATGGCAGGTGAAAAATCCTTCCTGAACGACATAAAATTTGTAGGAGGACACGGTACCATGCGTAAACCTCTGAGCGCTGAGGACCAGGCTGCTGCTGACCGGCAAATGCAGAGCTTTATGCTTTCATTTGGCAGAGGTATGCGTCCTGCGAGTACTCCTGATAAACCAATAAATGAACAGGGGCCTGACCTCGCGTGGGATAACCAATATTGGAGCCTTTGGATTACCAATGGAGGAGGGGGTACCATTAAGGATATCTGGACTGCCAGTACTTATGCTACAAGTGGCCTGTATGTGAGTCATACATCCACACCTTCAAGGTTATATGCCATATCACTCGAACATCATGTAAGAAATGAGGCGCGCTTTGAAAATGTTGCCAATTGGAAAATATATGCCTTTCAGCTTGAAGAAGAAAGCAGGGAGGGAAAAGAATGCCAGATGGTAGAACTTTCGAACTGCAGAAACATCCGGTTTAACAACTTATGGATATACAGGGTAATCCGCGTTTCTACTCCAAAATCATTCGGTGTAAGATTGTGGAACTGCAAAGACATTGAGTTTCGCAATGTACATAACTACACCCAGAAATTATGGGTTACGGAATTTACTGTTTATGATGTAAACAAAAGACTGCCGGTATACCCCTGGGAATATGCTTTGCTGAAAGTAACAGGAAGCGAAGAAGGACCCGGCCCCTCCTGTATAGATAACAGCTGTCTTATTAAACAAGTGGCAACCGGTTTTGATTTTACGCAGGGTATCACCGCTGACAGCAAAGGCAATATTTACTTCTGCGAATCGAGAAAGAAACGGATCTATAAATGGACTGCCGAAATCAACAGTGTAACGATGCTGGCTGATTATCCCCTGCAGCCATTTGTTTTGGCAACCGACACTAAAGACAACCTGCTGGTAGTTTGCCGCTATGATCCTCAACCCGGCTATATGGTTGGCGGAAGACAGGAATCCGTAAAAAGACTTCCCGATGACAATCCGGCATACAGCAGCTGGGGAAACAGCGGATGGGCGGCTTATGCTTTTTCCATTAACCCGGATAACCCTGATGAGACTTATGTCCCATTAGCCAGGGTTGCTACCGGCGGATTGAAAAATATATATAAAGCATACTATCCGGCCAGCAGATATCATGATACCTTTAACCAGGCCGTGCAATACTTTCCTGATTCGGCCTTTTTGGCTCCGGACGGTGTTACAGTCATTCCGGAAACTTACGATATTGGTCGCTGTGCAGCTTTGAAAGCCGCCATCCCCGGAAAAACCTTTTATGTGTCTGATGAAATGCAGAAGCGACTGGTTCAATTGGATGTTGCACCAAACGGTAAACTCTCAAACCTTAAGAAAATTAAGGAGCGAGGGGAATATTGTTATGCAGTTGATTCTGAAGGAAATCTTTATGTAGCGGATGGTCAGATTTTCATTTATGATAAAAGCGGAAAAGAGATCAAAAGGATCAGTCTGCCGGAAAGACCTATTTCCATAGCCATTGGCGGAAAAGATCATGATCTTCTCTTTGTCACTGCTGAAACTTCACTGTATAGCTGTAAAATCAGGTAAATCAGGATAACTTATGATAGGCATGTTTGGCAATGTCATGCAGCGGTAAAATTGTTGTTGCTGCATTCAATGCAATAGCTGCCTTGGGCATGCCAAATACCACGCAGGTGCTTTCGTCTTCGGCAATGGTATAAGCCCCGGCATTTTTCATTTCGAGCAGGCCCCGGGCGCCGTCATCTCCCATGCCGGTCATGATGATACCGATTGCGTTGGCTCCGGCGCAATTGGCTGCCGATCTGAATAGTACATCCACCGAGGGACGGTGCCGGTTAACCAACGGTCCTTCGTTGATTACCACCGAGTATTTTGCTCCTGTGCGCGCAATGAGCATGTGCCGGTTTCCCGGTGCAATGATGGCTTTGCCAATGGTGATGATTTCGCCATGAACACCTTCTTTTACTGAAATCCGGCATAGTTTGTCAAGCCGGTCGGCAAAAGACCTGGTGAAAATTTCGGGCATGTGCTGAACAATAACGATACCCGGGCAGTCGGGGGGCATGGCGGTGAGAAAGGCTTCAATAGCCTGGGTGCCGCCTGTGGAGGCTCCCAGCACAATGATCTTATCGGTAGTATGTTTTATAGAAACTATGTGGTGTGACAATTCCAGAATCTCATCAGCAGAAAGTTTGGGACTTACAACAGGTTCAGACCTGCTTATCGTTACCGGTGTCGGGGCGATTCCGCCAATCCGTTTCATGTTGGCCTGTGAAGCTGCCTTAACCGCATCACAAAGCAATATCCGTGATTCGTCGAAAAACTCTTTGGTAATCAGTTTGGGTTTGGTGATTACTTCGATGGCACCATATTCAATCGCTTTAAGCGCCATTTCGCCGCCCTTTTCGGTGAGACTGGAAATGACAACTACCGGAATCGGAATGGTTGCCATTAATTTTTTCAGAAAGGTTAAGCCATTCATCCTGGGCATTTCCAAATCCAGGGTGATCACATCAGGACGATCTTTGGATATTTTGCCGGCTGCAAAAATCGGATCTGCAGCTGTTGATACAACTTCGATCTCAGGGTCATGATTCAGAATCCCCGATAAAGTTTGCCTAACAAATGCCGAATCGTCAATGACCATGACTTTGATTTTCTTCATGCCCTCAAATTTATGCCATTCAACAAAAAATTACCGGTTAGGCCATTTTCAAGTGAGCTTTTTAAATATTGTTGGTTTAATATGTTTCAGCGGTAAGGTGAAACCGGTGATTGATTCAGAATGACCTATAAATAAATATCCACCCGGGTTGAGAATTTTGCAGAACTGTTTTAATAACCGTTGCTGCACCTCACGTTCGAAATAGATCATCACGTTGCGGCAGAAAATAAAGTCGAATTTTCCCAAAGCAGCGTAATCCGTACAGAGCAGGTTATACTTCATGAACTCAATCTTTTTGCGCAATTCAGAACTGATTCGCACTTTGTTTTCAAAGTTGTTTTTTCCCCTGAGCAGGTATTTCTTTTTATAGCTGTCCGGGATGGTATGGGTTTTTTCTTCCTTGTAAATACCAACAACAGCATGTTGCAACACACTTTCTGAAATATCAGTTGCCACAATATTGAAGTCAAAAAAACGCCCTGACTGAGATGCTTCTTTAAGTATCATGGACAAGGTATAAGGCTCTTCCCCGCTCGAACAGCCGGCGCTCCATACTGACAACCTGTTTTTGCCGGTTTGCTGCAGGTATTCCTCAATTCCCTGATCAAGGAGAAACTCAAAATGCTGGGGTTCTCTAAAGAAGTCGGTTTTGTTGGTACTCACTGCATCGATCATGTTCCACACTTCATCCTGCTGTCCTTTGGTAGAAAAAACATAATCAACGTATTCTTTAAAACTATTGTGTTGAAGTGTTTTCAGTCTTTTCTGCAGGCGACATTGCAATAATGTTTTTTTATTGGGAGGTAATTTGATTCCAAACTGGCTCATGATATAACTACTGAGTCTTTGAAAATCCGGATCTTCGAGTTGTATGGGTTGATTTATCAGGGACATAATTGATCAGAATTTATACAATACCGACAATAAATAGCGTGTGTTGTTAACCCTGTATGTATCCGAAATGTTTCCTTGCAGATCAGGGGCTCCAATCAGTGCCGAAGTGTATTCAATTTCAACAGCAATTGTAAGGATTCCTGCTTTGATGTTCACCCTGGGCGACAATCTGAAAAGGCTTTTTACCGGCATGTTGGCCATCAGGTAATAAGGCCCCTTTGTTTGCTTTCCTGTCCCTAGGTTTTCGGTATATCCGGCGAATATCCCAGGTTGGATAATTTTGCAGTTGCCGTGTAATTCTCCCCAATAAGAAATAGTTCTGAACGGCGTGTAACTAACATATCCTTTGTCGCTGTCGGTACTGTCTTTCACGGCATAACCGCTGATGGTAAGTAATTCACTTCCATTTTCGAGATATGCGGCATAAGCCTTTAATGTGAATTGTTTATTGACATGTTTTATGTATGCATTGGCCGACAATCCACGAACCTTTTCTGAAGTGCTGAAGCCATTACCTGTTTTAAGTTGCGGAACTATGGCCTTATAACCGGCACCAGTCCCAATGACCCATTCCTGTTGATTCTTCAGGGAAAGTTCTGCATTAAGTTGAATCTCAGGTATCCCTGCGTCGCGCAGGTATTTTGAGGATGGGCCTTCGGGACCAACACTTGTATAATCTCTTTGAGAAAGCAACATCCCGGAAAGTTTTAATTTGCCGGGCACATAAGATATTTTTATTTGAGGAGCCCTTGAAAATGGCTGAACAGGTGCTCCGGTATTGAACGATGCCGTTCCCGGATAGCAGGAAGTCGCGAACATCGGATGCCAGTATTGACCCACCAGCAATTCAGTCTTTTCCCATTTCAATTTCACATAGGCATGTCTTAATCGGAACATGTTGACATCGGCATTACTTTGTCCGAAAAAGTCACCTTCAACTACACCTGAGGTTAAGGCTCCTATTACAACCGGACCGGTAACCCCAACAGACAGGTTTGATTGTATGGGAAGTATGTTGAAACCGGCTTTGGTGTTAATATCCTTACCCGAAGGGTCGTTCAATCGGGCGGCAGGGAAAAGTAAAAAATGGCCCTCCCGTGCTGCAACTGTCTGGCGGGTGTCGTAAAACACATCAGTTTTGATCAACCCTGAAATCTTTACCCTGGGCTCAACAGCCTCATTATTTTGCGCAACAACCTGCACAGAACCAATACATAATGCAAGCAGTAAGTTGCTACATGCAATCTGAATTTTTCTGTAAAAAGTTGAATGGCTATTCATTTGAAATTTGGCTAACTTCTGCTAATTCTTTTACATTCAGAACCCTGTCGATGTTCAATACCATTACAAACTTACCTTCGAGTTCAATGAATCCTTCAATAAATTCCGGATTGTATTTAATACCCAGATCAGGTACTGACTTTATACTTTTATACTCGAATTCGATCACATCGGTAACCTGGTCGACCAACAACCCCATCAACACGTTTTTATCCTTGTTGACAACATCCACCACCACAACCATTTTGTCGGCCGACCCGGTATCCTCTGTGTTAAAGCGTTTATGCATGTCAATTACAGGAACAATGGAGCCCCTGAAATTCAGGACACCCGGTACAAAGTCGGAAGCATTGGGCACCCGGGTCAACTGTTCAAACTGTATAATTTCGAGAACCTTGTAAACGCTGATTGCAAAGCTTTCGGAACCAATTCTCAAATTGATGTAACTGGTTTTTTTGTCAATATCTAAAGTTGCCATAATAAGCTATATTTTGGTAATATGATTAAACAGAAAATTCGTATCAAGAATAAAGGCCAGTTTGCCATCGGCCATAATACTACCTCCCGAGAAATAGGGTTGGTTGACAAAAAGGTCGCCCAGGGGTTTAATAACTGCCTGGTGTTCACCAATGATCTGATCGGCTGTAATGGCATACCGCCTGTCGAATTTGTTGATCACGATCACCATCAGGTCATTTTGGCCCGAAGGTGCGTATTTGAACTGTTCACGAAGCGAAACCAGCGGGATGGGATTATTTTTATATTGAATGTAACGGTTATCCTTTTTAAACAGTTTTTCACTGGATTCCTTGAAGCAATACTCAATATCCATTACAGGTATGAGAATCTCTGTATGATCGACGTTTACCATCAGGGTGTCAATTATGGTAAGAGTAGTAGGCAGTTTCATGGTGATGGTAGTGCCCAGATTCTCTTCTGTGAAAATCTCCAAACTGCCACCTACACTGTTGAGTTCCTTACGAACCACATCCATTCCAACGCCGCGACCCGACACAATGGTAATATTTTCGGTGGTAGTGAATCCCGGCTCCATAATAAAGGTAAGCAAATCGGCTTTGGTAACTTCCTGCCCTTTTTCCATGTACCCTTTATTAATGGCACATTCCTTAACACGTTCCAGGTTAATACCCCTTCCGTCGTCCTGCACGCTGAGTATAACACTTGCCCCCGAATAAAAAGCAGTTATCTTAAGAAGACCTTCCGGTGATTTACTTTTGGCAGTTCGCTCTTCCTCGGGTTCCAAACCGTGGTCAATGCTGTTACGGATGATGTGTTGCAACGGGCTTTCAATTGACTTCAGAATGGTTTTGTCAATCTCAATATCCTGTCCCTCGATCAGCAGATTCACCCTTTTACCCAAATCCTTGGATAAATCACGCACCTGCCTCTTGAATTTGCTTAAAAGTGTACCAATGGGTACCAGTCTTAGGTCCAGGGCATTATCCCGGAATTTCTTGGTGAGTTTGGCAACGTTTTCCAGCGCGTTATTCAATTTGGGGTCATTGTATTGTCCTGCATGCACTTCAACGGTGCCGGTAAGTGTGACCAGTTCACTCACCAGGTTCATGAGTTCATCCAGTTTTTGTGATGAAACATTGACGGTGCTATCGGTATCAATTTTAGATGTGTCGGTCTTTATTGCAGCAAGTGATGCGTCGGACTGCTCGGCAGGCAAGTTTTGAGTTGGCTCGTCATCGGGCAACTGATCAATGCAATCACGAAGCTGTTGTTCCGGAGCGATTTTATGCTTGTACAGATTCTCAAGCTTTTCCGAGAGAAATGGATCTATCTGCAATTGTTCGCGCGACATCTCAAAGATGCTGAATTCATCCTTGTCATAAAACAGAAATAAATCTTCGACCTCATTCATCGCCAGAGAAGTTTTTAGGTAAACCTCCCAGATGGTTGTACAAATTTTTTCGAGTTTTTGTTTTTCCCACGATTTCTTTTTCTCATGCAGAATAACATGTGTCTCACCTGATGCTTTTAATTCATCCACTGTTTTATCGGGATTGAGTCCGCGCTCAAAAATTCCCTTGTCCGGAGAGAACAGAATCACATACAGATGATTGGATAATCTTAGCTGGGTGGAAGCTGTAGAGGATTTCTTATCGGCAGATTTCTCCATCCCCCCGGTTTTGTCTGCAAGCTGTTTAATCAGCTGTTCTGCATCCGATTCATTTGCATCCCCTGCCAACATAGCAATAATAAGGTCCTTGGCTTTCAGTGTGATGTCAATAATATCACTGTCAATAGGCAACTTACCTTCGCGAATTTGCTCATAGGTGCTTTCAAATCCATGGGTGAGGTCCTGAATGTTCTTAAAGCCCACCATACCTGCCGAGCCTTTCAGCGTGTGCATTACTCTGAAAATGTTGTTTACAATCTCAGGATTTCCCGGATTATTTTCAAGGTTGATCAGGTCATCCTCAAGCTGAAGCAGCAATTCCTTTACTTCTTCAACAAAACCTTTAACAATATCGTCCATCATGCCAGTACTTTTTCAACCAGTTTTTTAAACTCTTGTACTTCAAAAGGCTTTTTGATCCAGGCGGTAATTTTTGCATCCCTGGCCCGGTTTTGTTTTTCAATACTGGTTTCGGTAGAAAGCATGAAAATGGGGATATATTTGTACTGATCCTTAGATCGGATATATTCCACCAATGCACCACCGTCCATATTGGGCATATTATAATCAGATATAACCAGATCAATGTTGCTCCCATCAAAAAACCGGGTGGCTTCCCTGCCGTCAATGGCTTCTTCTACCTGATGTCCCATTGCTTCAAGGGTTTTCTTGATGATCTGTCTTGATGTATTAAAATCCTCTACAACAACAATACGTTTTTTCATTTTGTGTGCTATTTGGTTGAAATTATTATCGGGTTAACTGTTAAAACTGTTCAAAGTCTGCATCCGTTACATTGGTTTTCTTGGTCGTAACCGGGTGTTCGCTTTGAAGCACTTTTTTTACTTTATCGGCAACAGGTCCGTTTTTTTTAATTGCAGGAGCCTGTTTTGCAAATTTTATAAGTTTCACCGAACCGGTATGCTTCTCATCCTGATCAGTATGGAAGAATGATACGGCATCTTTCAAACTTTCGGCTTGTGAAGACAATTCTTCAGCGCTGGTTGCCATTTCTTCTGATGCAGCTGCATTCTGTTGTGTAACAGTGTTTAATTGTTGTATGGCGCTGTTGATCTGATCTGCGCCTGAGTTCTGTTCAATACTTGCTGCTGCAATCTCCTGAACCAATTGAGAAGTTTTCTGAATTTCAGGTACTAATGCATCCAATGATTCCCGGGTTTTTTCAGTTATCTTCAGACTGTTCCTGGATAAATTCTGGATTTCATCGGCAGCCAGTTTGCTCCGTTCAGCCAGTTTCCGCACTTCAGCAGCAACAACTGCAAAGCCGCGTCCGTGTTCGCCTGCGCGGGCTGCTTCCACAGCAGCATTCAATGCAAGCAGGTTGGTCTGGAATGCAATATCGTTAACAATGGTGATTTTTTCAGCAATTATTTTGATGGAGTCGAGACTTTCGCGACCGATTTTACTCATTTCAACCATGCTTTCCGTTGCTGTGCCCGAAATGCCTTCGGTTTGTCTTGCATTTTCAGTGTTTTGCTGTATGTTACTCACCATTTCTTCCATTGAAGAGGATATTTCTTCAGTAGATGAAGCCTGTTCGGTGGCTCCCTGTGACAATTGCTGGGAGCCATTGCTGATCTGGGCACTTGCTGCAGCAATGCTTTCGGCGCCACTTCGGATATTCATTACAATGTCCCTGAGTTTACCTAGCATGGTTGACAGTGCCCCGGCAAGTTCTCCTATCTCGTCCTTTTGATCGATTTTCAGGTCAACAGTAAGATCGCCCTGAGCAATTCTTTTGGCAAATTCCACACCTTTCTTAAGCGCTGAAGTAATTGACCTGCTGATGAGCGAGTTGATAATTATAAAGATGACAATGCCTATCACAACAGCGAACAGAATGGCATAAGTGATGCTCCGTACCACATTCATGAATTCCTTCTGGTAAATGGTAACGGCAACAAATGAATCGATTTGTTTTATGTATTTATAATACTGATATTTGACGGCGCCTTCGTAAACATACTGGATTTTGCCATAACCATCGTCATCAGCAAGCATGGCTTTATAAAAATCGTCACCTGCAATGCTGGAACCTTCATTATGCGGATGAATGACCAGAAGACCAGTGTGGTCCACTACATATGGATATCCGGTCTCAAAATACTTTTTATCATTGAACAGGGCTTTTAAAGAAACCAGGTCCTTCTCACTGGTGCCCGTAAACAATACAATTATAGATCCGTCATCCAACTTGATGGGTTTATAGGATGTGTGATACCATTCTCCTAGAATGACAGCTCTGCCAAAGTATTCTTGTCCATTATCAAGAGCCTGGGCTACCGGTGAGTCTTGTGGTATGTAAGTATTGATTGCCCTTGAACCATCAGTCTGCTTGATGTTGGTAGAAACTCTGACATAACCCATAGGGATTCTTTGCAGAACACTTGCAACCACGCCGTTCATATTGCCCATGATATCAACAAATCGTGTACTGGTGTATATGGGTTCTCCATTATGTACAACTCTCTTTAGTTGAACTTCACTTATTTCATTGTTTTCCTGATTCTTGGCGCTAATGGTGGTGTATGCATTAACAGGAACAAACCTGCCTGCGTCCTTAGTAATGAAGTCGAACATTTTCAATGCGTTATCCGTGCTTTTCTGGCTTTGTATCAATTGTTCATTGATGACTGCAGCAAGGTCGTTTACCTGTTCATACATTCGGGTATCTGTATCTTCAAATACCTGTTTCCGCTGGGAAGTTATGGTATACAAGCCGAGCAGTGAAATGATGATAATAAAGGCCAAATTGAAAATCAGGTTCAGTCTGGTGCCAATTTTCAGATCATTGATGTTTTTCATTTTTAAGTTTTAATGATATTTATCAGTTTTTTCATCAAATGTGTACGGAATTTTTCAGGCTGTTCTCTGAGTAATAATACTCATTTCATTCGCGCTTCTTATTTTGTTCATTCATAGCTCAGACAGTGAAATATCCAACAGCATCTTTCAGGTTCTGGGCCTGAGCAGACAGTTCTTCCGCACTGGAGGCCATCTCTTCAGAAGAAGCGGCATTTTGTTGCGTGATGGTATTCAATTGCTGAATTGCATTATTAATCTGGTCGGCTCCCGAGTTTTGCTCAATGCTGGCTGCAGCAATTTCCTGAACCAGTTGCGATGTTTTCTGGATTTCGGGAACCAGCGCATCCAACGATTCACGTGTTTTCTCGGTAATTTTTAAGCTGTTGCGGGAAAGATTCTCAATCTCATCGGCAGCAAGTTTACTGCGTTCTGCCAGTTTTCTGACTTCTGCTGCCACCACTGCAAAGCCGCGTCCGTGTTCGCCTGCTCTGGCAGCCTCTACGGCAGCATTCAGCGCCAACAGGTTGGTTTGAAACGCGATATCATTGACAATGGTAATCTTTTCAGCAATCGTTCTGATGGAATCAAAACTTTCACGACCAATTTTGCTCATGTCGACCATACTTTCAGTGGCTTTGCCTGATATGCCCTCTGTTTGCCGCGCATTTTCAGTGTTCTGCTGGATGTTGCTCACCATTTCCTCCATGGATGAAGAGATTTCTTCAGTTGAAGAAGCCTGTTCCGTAGCACCCTGTGAGATCTGCTGGGAGCTTTTGCTGATCTGATCGCTGGCTGCAAGCAGGCTTTCAGCGCTTTCAATGATGCCGTTGATGATTTCTTTCAGCTTTGTGCTCATATTGCTGATGGCTGTCATCAGATCTGCAATTTCATCTTTCCCCTTAATCACCACATTTTTGGTCAGATTACCAGATGCAACCTGTTTAAGAACATATACAGATTCTGATAAGGGTTTTGTTATGCTTCTTGTTAATACAAATGCAGCAAGTATCAGGAAGGCAATAACAATGGCATTGAAAATGAATGCACTTACCATGTAAGTCCTGACCATTTCAATGGTAATGTTATACTCTTTCTCAGCATTCGCCAGACTTGATTCCGTAAATTCATTCATGATGCTGCGCATTGCTTCGAATGTGCTGTCGTAAGAGCTGTAGTATATTTTGTTAGCAAGATCCGTTTTCCCTTTCCGGATGTTCTCAATTACTGCTTCCGTTTCAGTCTTTAAGGCAACCCTGTGTTTATGAAATTCAACATTTTCATCGGCGTACTCCGGTTTGCTTTCTATCATGAAACTTTTTTCAAAATTCCCATATCGTAATTCGATCTGATCATAATTTTCCCATACGGAATTGAGGGTATTCTCAAACTTTTCTTTGCTGTTATATATATTTTCCTGCATGCAACGGGTCAAAGCCAGGTTTGACTGATAGGCATCACGATCAGCTTCAATCAGATAATCAACACTCAGCAGATTCACTTTATAAATCTCATTAATACGTTGCTGCATTTTTTTCATTTCAACAAGAGAAAACACTACAGCCAAACTGAAGAATGCAAAGAACAGCAGAAAAACATAAGTAAGTCTGCGACCAATTTTGATGTTGTTTAATGTTGCCATAGTATTGGTTGATTATTTGTTTTTATTTGAATTATAGAATTCCGGTTTGAATGTGAGCATCACCCAGGCCCATTGCTGGAAGCGCGAATGTGAGCCTCCTTTCAGGATCTCCATGGAGGGAGCGGCCAGCATGGTTGAATAGCCACAACTGAATTCAAGGTTGGATGCAGGTTTATACTTGAAAGTAATATCAACTTCAGATCCCAGGTAGGCATCGGCCTTTTTTGAGATTCCCGGTGTGGAAACCGAATCGACAACACTGTTGGTGAAGGAGAAGTTATGGTAAGTCAGTTCGGCTGACGCTTTCTTGCTGAATTTGTAATTGAGTCTTGCATAAAGGTCCATCAGTCCCCCTCCTTTGGTGTCTTTGTCAATTTGTGAGAAATAGTCCATATAACCATACAGGTTGTGACCGTTTCCATACAAATTGTTGAAGGAATTCTTGGTGTCATCTGAGGAGTAAGCATCATCTCCTGAAAAGTATTCAGCAGCCACCATGCCTGTCATTGCCTTCGTGAATCCGTATTCCAGGTTCAGGGCAACGAGATAGGCACTGATATCCGAACCTTCGGGTGATTTTCCGTTCTGAAGATAAGCTGACGCATAGGCTTTAGTTCTTGCCGAATCATTACTGAACTTCAAGTTGCCTCCATAGGTGAACCTTTGGTAAATGGCATAGTCTGAATCTTCCTTCTGGTTGCCATCGGTCAGAACAATCAGTGAGGCATTGAGGAATTTTCCCAGGTCTTTTTCTCCCCGCAGAAAGGCAAGGGTTTTATAATTGTTGACCGGATAATTGCTTTCAGCATTTTTGGATTTGTCATTGTTGTACGCAAACCCTGCCTGCAGATCAAAGGTTTTGTGAAACATTACCTGTATCAGGTCATGTGAGGCTCCCACATCATTCCAGTTGGAAGCTCCCAGCAAGCGGTTTTGATCATACGATAATTCCTGCCTGCCCAAACGAACGATCCATGATTCATTCAGAAATACCTGTGCCCATGCCTGAAACACATTCATTGTTGAAGCATCGGCTTTGGCAGGTGACTCTCCCCAAATCCTCACATCCTGCACAGATAAATAAGTAGCTATACGTTTATCAGTATAGGATAAATTTAAACGGCTTCTTTGTGTTGTTACAAAGGCAGGATGCTGGTCACTGGTTAGTAATGTCTTATAGCCGTCACGTAATTCAAATTTAGGTCTGAATTCACCTGTTAATGTTACCTGTCCGGTTGCGACAATTGAAATTCCAAGCATGAGAATGCATAGAAGCGCATTTTTTTTCATACAGTATCAGTTAGTTCAATAAACAAATCAAGCAGGCATAGGACTTCCGAATCAGAAGACTGATGTCAGACAGGTGTTGATCTTCTTTTCCTGCGCGAAAAAAAACGCTGAGAGGTATGTTGGAAAAGCTGTTTTAGGTTAGGTTTTTGTGGGTTTTTTGAAACGCACAATTAGGTTTACGAAGAGAAGAGATAGTTGCTTTAAGTAAAAATACTCAATTTTTAACAAACCATTATCATCCAACCAATTTGTTCTTTAGTGCGAAAGAAATCAGGCCGGCTGTATTCCTGGCTGCTGTTTTGTTGCTCAGGTTGAACCGGTGATTGGATACTGTTCTGACACTAACGAAGAGTTTGTCGGCAATTTCCTGCGTGGAGAGTCCTTCAAAAATCAGTTGGAGTATTTCAAGTTCTCTTTTGGTAAGCTTAATATTGTTTGCAGGTTTCTCTTTGGTGTTTTTTAAACTCCTGGTAAAGAATGGCATGAGCTCATCCGAGAAATATTGTTTGCCATGGATAACTGCCGATAAAGCAATTTCCAGCCCCTTGTTGTCAATATTCTTTAAAAGGTAACCCTGAATCCCTGCCTGAATGAACTTTTGAATGGTTTCATCTTCATCAAGCATGGTCAGTATGATGAATTTCAATTCCGGAAATTCCTTTTTTGCCTTTTGTACAATCTCATACCCATCCATTCCGGGCAACATGACATCGACCAGGGCAATGTCTGCCGGATTAACGCGTTGCTTTTCAAAGAATTCAATTCCGTTGACGGCTTCAAAAGCAAGTTCGGCGAACTTGAACCTCCTGATGGCCATGCAAAGGCCATTGCGATAAAAACTGTGGTCTTCAACAACGGCAATTCGGGTAACAGATTTTGTCATACTATTGACTTTATTTTCAGTTTAAGATGGTCTGACCGGAAAATCAATGGTCAATTCAAAACCTTTTTCAGGAAATTTATGGAATACATATTTGCCTTCATGCATTTCTATTCTGTTCAGAATCGATTTTAATCCGATTCCTTTCCCCATTTTTAACTGCTGATCCAGATCAAAGCCGATGCCATCATCGGAGTAATACAACTGAACATTATCTTTTGCATACTTAATACAGATACGTATGTGTTTGGAATGGGAATGTTTGATGGAATTGTTGATCAGTTCAAGAATAATGCGATAAAGAGTAATAATAAAGGCATGCTCAAGACCGGTTTCCT
>CAZLLD010000057.1:0-22753 GCA_964560225.1 uncultured Bacteroidales bacterium | reverse complement strand
TGGCCACAGAGCTTGAAGTTGTAAAAAAGAGCGGCTCGTGGTTCAGTTACGGAGACACCCGGCTTGGACAGGGACGCGATGCAGTCAAGCAATTGCTGACTGACAATCCTGAACTGACAGAGGAGATTGAAAAGAAGATTATTGATAAAATTAACAATGTCAAGTAATTAGCAGCTCACATCCCCGGGAAGATCAGAATTCAATTTTTGACCGGAAACATATCTGCTTGGAATCAGCAAACCTGCCTTCAACTGCAAAGGCAGGTTTTTTCTCATCCAGCCTTGCCGTACGCAATTCAACAACATCTCCTGCTTTGGCCTCATGCTTGTATTCGACGGTAAAATAGGAAGGTGCTGTTTTTTCAAGCAAATCCTGATCCAGCACGTTGAAAATCCATTCGACATAACGTGCATTGTTCACATGCCTGTTCTGGTCGAGATCGCTGTATTTCACCGGGTATATCTGACAGGCATCCGAAACCAGGTCACGATAAGTTTCTGACGGCATGGGCATGCTGTGCCGGCCCTGGTTGTGTTTGAGAACCTCTTCATCAAGTGGCACAAAAGCGGGTTTTCGGGTATCGAGATCCAGCAGGATCCAGTATGATGTAGCACTTAACATAACCGTATTGCCATCGTCAATCTGATAATCACGCCGGTAAAAGATCCGCTCTGTACCTAACGGCCAGGTCTCAACAAAGAACTCCTGGCCCCAGGCCGGTAATTGATTAATATTGAAAAAAAGACGCGACAAGACCCATACTTTTCCCGACTGCTGCATATAATGATGACCCACATCAAGGTGATTGGCGTGCCTGCCGGCAACTTCCTGCATGTAGCCGCAAAGGCTGCTCATACGCATTGTGGCATTCAAACCAATATCAAACGAACGTACCTGGAATTTTTCGCGCCAGGAAGGTTGGTAGCTCATATTCTTAATGATTGTAGAAGTTGAACTATTATAAAAAGCACAACCCTTCAAGGATATCTGCCTGAAGGGTTGCAAAAGAAATTTATAATTTCGGGTTTAGGCCGGTTGTGGTGCATCTACCGGACAAACATCAGCACATGCGCCGCAATCAATGCATTTATCAGGATCAATCTTATAAATATCGCCTTCACTAATTGCTTCGGAAGGACATTCGGGCAAACAGGTACCACAAGCGGTGCATTCGTTACTTATTACATAAGCCATAACAAAGTGTTTTAATCGTTAATGCGCCAAAATTAATCTATTAATTGAAATGCACAAAAGAAAAAAATCATGGCCAACTATTCATTACAATTCCTTAAGAAAGGAAAGGGTCAGCCAGGCCAGATTGCTCATGGCAGTGATCAATGACCTCTCATCGGCCATATAGGCAGCTGAATGAACAGGCGACATGTACTTCTCCTCCGGATCAGTGGTTCCAAAGCGGTAAAAAATCGACGGAATGTATTGCGAGTAATAGGCAAAATCATCAGAAGTCATCCTCAGATCCATGTCCATCACATGCTCTGCTCCAAGCAGTTCTCTCGAAAGCCGGATAGCTTTTTCAGTATACCTTGCATGATTCTCAAGAACCGGGTACCCGTGTTTAATGGTAACATCACAGCTTCCGCCCATTCCCTCGGCAATAAGGCTGGCCATTTTGGTTATTTTCTCATGAGCTTCCTTTCTCCAGGGCTCGTTCATGGTGCGGAATGTTCCTTCAATAGTTACTTCAGAAGGAATAACATTGGTAATTCCCTTCGCATCCACCTTACCAAATGAGAGCACACTGGGCACAGCGGCATTGGCGTTTCTGCTTACGATCTGCTGAAGGGCCACTATGATATGAGCCGATATCAGCACCGGGTCAACCAGCTGGTGGGGCACGGCCCCATGTCCGCCCTTGCCCTTTACGGTGATGTATATTTCATCAGAAGATGCCATGTAAACGCCAGGCCGGTATCCCACTGTGCCTGTTTTAAGTCCTGATAATACATGCTGACCAATGATCAGATCAGGCTTGGTATCGGCAAATGCACCCTCACTGATCAGCAGGCTGGCACCACCCGGCAGCTTTTCTTCAGCCGGTTGAAAAATAAGAAGCACCGATCCTTCAAACTCCTCATGGTAGCTATGAATAATCCGGGCTGCTCCCAGCAAGGCAGCCATATGCATATCGTGACCGCAGGCGTGCATTTTGCCGGGATTCTCCGACTTAAAAGGGATCTCATTCTTTTCTGCAATGGGCAGGGCATCCATCTCAGCCCGAAGGGCGATAATGCGTTGTTTTGGGTTTTTGCCCTCTATCATGCCTATAACACCGTTCTTCACATACCCTGTTTTAAAAGGTATTCCCAGACAGTTCAGCTGTTCCTGGATATAGGCCGATGTTTTGAATTCTTCATAGGATAATTCAGGAAAGCGATGTATGTGACGCCTGATACCGACCACATCTTCGAAATAGGCGGCAGCCTGTTGCAGAATTTTCTGACGAATATCCATAGTGATCAATTTTACTATTTCTTAATAATCATCCTCAAACCCACCAAAATAATGAGCACTCCAAAGGAAATTTTTAAAACCCTTTCGGGAACCCGGACTGCCAGCAATGATCCGAAATAACCTCCGATAAAAAACGCCAGCATCACAACCACCGCAATTTTGAAATTCACATAGCCCTGTTTGTAATAATTCCAGAATGCCAGTAAGCCTATCGGGAACAGGAGGATTGCCAGGCTGGTTCCCTGTGCCTGATGCTGCGTTAAGCCCACAAAGAAAATTAGTGCCGGAACAATAATGATGGCGCCGCCAACACCCAGCAAGCCGGAAACTATTCCGGCTGAAAGGCCGATCAGGATCAGTATGATTATTTCATTCAGTGACATGCCGGGCTAAAGGAATCATAATGAGTTGTTAAAAATCAAGGCTCATGGAAAAATAGAAAACCTGCGGAACAATTTCCCTGTTTTCTATTCCCCAGGCCCAGTCGAATCGCATAAAATATCCCAGGAGCTGCGTATGAATGCCAAAGCCATAACCGGCAACGATCGGATCGCGTTGCGAGTCGACTATGATCTTATATGGCCCCTGCTGTATGATCTCACTGTCATAGGCATTGTGACTCGACCAGGGTGTGGGACCCGACCAGGCTGAACCCACGTCAAAGAATCCAACCAGCTGGAAATTTTCGAAAAAGCTCCTGCTTAACGGATAGTTTGCCAGGTATTTAAACACAGGGAAGCGGATTTCGCTGTTAAAAACGGCAAAATTATTCCCGTTCCGGATATTTTGCGAAAATCCGCGCATGTTGGTACCAACGGCCTGGAACGCGTAATTCTGTGTTTCATCAATGGGAATTTCAGAAAAAGGCGTAAAATAAGGTGGCCGTTGTCCGAAATTGATCCAGTTGTCAACACCTCCCAAATAATAAATGATCCTGCTAGAACCTTGCGAAGAACTCCAGGCAAATCGATTGGCCCAGATCAACGTCCGGTGCAATCTTGTGTAATTCCTGAAATCCGCACCAAAAACTACCAGCTCGCCCAGTCCTTTGTCAACCTGTTCCTGAACCTCTGCAAAAAGCTTATACCGGGTACCTGAATACAGGTTAATTCCCAATGACCTGGTATTGTCAAAAACATACTCCAGTTTTAAGCCCAGCCAATTCCTGTGTATATTTTCCCAACTCAGAAAGTTCATTGCAGGATTGTAATAGTTATTGCTTGAAAGAAAAACTGTACGGTCATTACGGTATGACAGCGTAGTTGATAACGACTTCACCTGATTCAGCGGGTACCGGAGTATAGTGGAAAATATGTGTGAATGAGTTTTGATTACAAAAGGTGCACCTTCATAATAACCTTCATTCTTAAACGCCTGCCTGTGGAAAACAAACATCTTGTCAAGCCGTCTCTTGAGACTTTCAACGCTCAACAGGTACTCATTGGCATCAAAATCGGGAGACAACCGCACCCCCCCTGTAATTTTGAGATCTTCAAAAAGATCATTGGCGCCTATCTTAAGCAATACGTTGAAACCGGGATTAAAGTAAAAAGCTCCGCCGGTGAAAGCCTGGTAAGATGCATTCAGAAAATTAAAATCAATTTGCGCCACCATATTGTTTTGGTAGAAAACCGGTTGATAAAGGCGGATTTTGGGCCTTACGTCTTCTAACGTGTCTGTTGTGAGTTTGAGTTGGTTTTTCTCAAGCTGCTTGTTGTAAGTATTGAGTTTCTCTATTTCAAATATGTAATTATTCACATCTACTGAATTACCCTCCAGGGCGATTGTATCAACCCCGGAAATGACCATATTGTCGGCAATCCGTGTGATTGGTATGATCTCCTGTTTCATATTGCGGATGCTGTCGCGTGCAGCCCAGATCTTTCGGCGTACCTTTTGCGAGGGGGTTACTTCGCCTTTTTCAGCAGTCACATTGAATTCATCAAGGGGATTCAAGTAAATATTGTACCTTCCCTCGTTGAATATGATATCTGCAACCAAACCCGGAGATTTCTGATAATCCTGTTCCTGAATGTTTCTGGAAAACTGTGTCAAAGGTGCTGTTTCAGCGAAATAGCGGTAATGGATGGTGGTATCTATAAAACTAACAGTGCTGTCGAACTTTGATACATACCTGTTTACCATGCCCAGGTCATCATTCAGCTGTATGAACCTGTTCTCTCCAATTTCTTCCGGATAATAACTATTATTGATGCTGTTGTCATTCAACCGCATCAACACATTCGAACGGTTCTTGAAATCGTAAATGAAAAGATCCTTGGTAATTGATCTTTCCTGCACACTTCCGGTGGTCAAAAGCGTGTCGAACAAACGGTTGGAACTGAAAATAATTTTCTGGTCTCCATCAATGAACCTGGGATCCAGATCGTCGGCAATATCATTGGTAATCTGCAGGTTGGTTGAAGAGGCAATGTCGTGCACATAAATATCCGTTCTTCCCAGCCGGGTACCGGAGAAAACAAATTTTGAACCATCTTGTGAAAAAGAAAAGCTGAGTACCTTATCAAAGTAAAGGAAATTTCTGACGGTAAGTTTCTTATCCGCAACATTGTAATAGTAGAGCTTTAGCCCACCCTTTTCTTCGTTAATAAAAGCCACATATCTTGCCGAAGGATGCCAGGCTATAACCGGGAAACTGTAATCGGTTATCTGTTCCAGCCTGTGTTCCCGCCTCATGATTTTCTTTTTCTTGCCGGTTTTTACATCCAGTAACCATATCCTGTACAGGCCCATATCATTGGTTACATAGGTAATGTAATTGCCTGTAGGACTGATTTTTATATGTTCATACCGGACTCCTTTCCTGGTCTTTTTCAGCACCTTGCCTGAATCAGGGGTTTTCTGAGCACTTTCATCGTCAGCAAAAAGATTCAGGTAATAACCCGTCCATTCGTAAGTAAGATCTTTCAGATTAAGTCCGAGCACATTTAAGAATCCCGATTTGATCGACTTACTGATGCTGGTAAGGTAAATGATATTGGGAATTACCGTTTCCCCGTATGTATCTGCGATATACTTCCAGAAGGAGTGACCAGCATAAACCGCATTGTCACCGGTAAGCCGGTTGAACTTTTCATACCTGCCATTCACAATACCATCCTTAACCACGTTTTCCGTTTCAATATCCCATTGTTTTGAAAGGTATGCCACCAGTCCCTCACTATACCATTTGGGAACATTAATAAGCGTTGAACTGGTCACATTGTCGAGCAGGTCGGTACCGTTCAGCATCTCATTAACCACAATGCGGGTGATTGCGGCAACAATCTGCTCGTCATATTTGTCAAAATCTCCTTCGAAATACAGGAATGCCTTATTGCGGCTCACATTGATGGTGCCACCAATGTTGTAATCATCTTTTCCGGTAATCAGTCCGATGTTGCTTTGCCTGAAATCGGTGAGTTTGTTATACACCACGAAAAGTATTCGCTTTTCCATGGTATAATCAAAAAAGGCTTCAACGCGTGGTATAATTTGCTTGGCATAATCAGCAGTATAGTCAGCCAGATTTTTCCCGTCCTCGTTGAAATAAACATCATATTTTTCATGGCGGTAAAACGACCAGACAAACTCATTGTATTGAACCCGGTTCTTGCCAAAGCTCATCTGATGGCCGTTGTAAAACTGGGAAAAGCCGGGTAAAGAAAGACCGGTAAGCACAAGGATCAGAAGGTGCTTTCTTATAATCGCTTTCATACAGACCATTTCGCAGATTGATTCAAAACAAGCTATAAAATTAGTTTATTCCAATAAAATTGCAACCACATGTTCAGAGAGCGCACAAAAAGTGCGCCACAAAATGCGTAGAGACGCATAATTATGCGTCTCTACCAGTTAAAAATATGTTACCTGGGTAATGTCAAACCCTGTTTGCACTACCCAGCACGTTTACAATTTTATGTTTATACAGTTCCCTGAGCTTGTCGCGGGCAGGACCGAGATAATTGCGCGGATCGAATTCTCCGGGCTTTTCTACCAGAACCTTGCGGATAGCAGCTGTCATAGCCAAACGGCCATCGCTGTCGATATTGATTTTGCATACAGCAGAAGCAGCAGCCCTGCGAAGCTGATCTTCAGAAACTCCGGCTGCATTTTCCATCTTGCCTCCATACTGGTTGATTTCGGCTACGATATCCTGAGGTACTGAAGAAGCACCATGCAGCACAATGGGGAAACCGGGAATACGTTTTTCAACTTCCTCGAGAATATCAAATTTCAACGGAGGAGGAAGTTCACCGGGTTTAACCTTGAATTTGAATGCACCATGGGAAGTTCCTATGGATATGGCCAGCGAATCAACACCGGTCTTCTTCACAAAATCTTCAACCTCCTCGGGCCGGGTATATGATGAATGTTCAGCCACAACTTCATCTTCAATGCCAGCCAGCACACCCAGTTCACCTTCAACAGTAACATCATACCGGTGCGCAAATTCAACCACCTGCCTGGTGATCCTTACATTCTCCTCATAGGGGAAATGTGATCCGTCAATCATAACTGACGAAAAACCGCTTTCGATACATGATTTGCAGGTTTCGAAAGAGTCTCCATGATCCAAATGCAGTACAATAGGTATGGCATAACCCAGTTCCTTGGCATACTCAACAGCACCCTTGGCCAGATACTGGAGCAAAGTTTGATTGGCATACTTACGGGCACCCTTTGACACCTGGAGAATAACAGGGGATTTTGTTTCAACACAGGCACTGATAATAGCCTGCATCTGTTCGAGATTGTTGAAGTTAAATGCGGGTATGGCATATCCGCCTTTCACAGCATTCTTAAACAGTTCCCTGGAATTCACCAACCCCAATTCTTTATAATGTAGCATAATAGATTATTTTAAATTAAGTTGCGCAAGATAGTGCATTTAGCCTTAGCAGCCAAAATATTCGCCGAAAATTTGGGAGCAGAATTGTTAAAATTCTATATATATAAATATCACCTGCATAAATTTTACTTTTCATTCCGATGCTTGATGAACTTGCTACTGGGTGGCGGATACTGGATACTGGATGTGTGGGATTTGGGATTTGACTGTTGCAGTATGCTGAGCGGAGCCAAAGCATGCCACTGCTGTTCACGCTCCTGGTCATACTTCGACCTGCCTACAGGCAGGCAAGCTCTGTATGACACCGCCAGTCACACTGAGCCTGTCGAAGTGCGACTTACTGAATCCCAAACTGCCACTGCCACTGCCGCTGCTACTGCCACTGCCACTGCTACTGCATGCCATCTCCTACTACCCTGATCTTCTTCCATTTTCCGCTGCGGTATCTGAGGATCAGCACCCCGCAGAAAACATTGAAAAAGATGATGAGTCCCAGCCATCCGGTTACAGCCGACTGGCCAAGTACATTCATCAGCAGGTACAATATGGGCAGCAACAGCCAATGGCCTGCCACTGAAATGAGCATGGTGAAATGCGTATCTCCGGCTCCTCTTAAAGCACCCACGATGGCTACCATAACAGCCTCCACCAGCACGTAAATCGATGCCAGCCGGATCATAGTCTTGGCAATGGGTACTGCATCTGTAAATACACTGTCGGGGTTCCCGGGCCGGAATACCATAACCAGTGTTTCCGGTATCAGTACAAAAAGGAAAAATATGAAAATTGAATACAGGATTCCCGTTTTGATGCCTGACATAGCTGCTCTGTGTGCCGTATCAGGATTGCCGGCGCCCATATAACGGCCAACCAGGCTGGTAACCGCAATTTCAATACCGAGCAACGGAATAAAGGATACCAGATCCCAGTTAAACATGATGGTACTTGCCGTGGCCACCACATTGCCCTGTGAATGAAAAAGGGAAATCATGGCACTGAAGGCCAGAAAATTAAGAAACAATTCCAGACCGGCCGGATAACCGAAATACAACAATTTGCGCATGGCCTGGGCATCAAACCGGAATGATCGCGCAACTTCAAAATTGTGCCAGTTTTTTCTGCCAACATAGGCAATAATTAACACTGCCAGTCCGCTCACCCCCCCTATTACAGTAGCAATTGCGGCTCCCCTGATGCCCATGGAATGAAATCCAAGTCTTCCGGGAATCAGCACATAATCAAGCCCCACGTTCACCACCATGGCAGTTACCGTAGCAAACATGACCACCTTGGTGCGACCGATTCCCGAGAAATAACAGCTCAGGCTGTTTCGCAGGATGCTGAAAACAGCACCGTAAATAACCATGTTGAAATAAACAATCTGGTATTCCAACTGTTGAGCAGGCAGGTTCATAAATTGGAAATAACTGTGAGCCAGCGGTCGGCATAAAAGTACAACGGGATATGCCACCAGTGCTACAATAACAGCCTGAAAGGCAGCCACTGCAGCCATATTCTTCTGCCCCGATCCATAGAACTGTGCCACCAGCGCATTGGTGTAACCGGTAAGTCCCATAAAGAAGAAGATCATCATCTGCATGGCCACGCCGCCACCCATGGCAGCGTTCATTTGTTCGGGTCCCAATCGGGCAAGAAAAAGCCGGTCAGTCAGTGTCATTACGCCATCACAGGCGGTAGCAATAATCATGGGGAAGGCAATGGTCAGCAATTCGGGTACTCCTCCCTTTTGGTTGTCCAGATTGAGAAATTTCGATAATTGCATGAGAAAATCAATAAACGGTTACAACAAACGTATGGAAGTATTCCTTAAAAAGCTGCAACACGATGTTCAGGCGGCAAAAATAGAGAGAAATCAGCTATTATGAAAATCTATTCTGCAGAATCGCAGTTTTGAGGAGTCTTTACCAGACGATTTACATCGTAACCTTTCTCTTCAATAATTTTCAGGATGTAATTGTAGGTATGTGTGGGCACAAATGAATCACGACTCAGGATCCACAGATACTTGCGGGTGGGATGCCCCACAATGGCCCAGCTGTAATCTTCGGCTAGCCCGATGATGTAATAATCACCCCGGAAGGGCCAGAAAAACTGAACCTTAAGTTTGGTATTTTTTGATCCTTTAATAACAAACGCCTTACCTTTTGCAGTTACAATTTTCGACCGGCCATTTTTGAACCGGATGCACCGGTTGGTCACACGGATATACTTTTTCCCGGGCACAATCTCATAGTCGGCAGTGGTGCAACGGCATCCTTTCAGAAACCGTGCCGGGTAAGAGGCAATGTCGTACCACCGCCCCATGTATTTTTCAAGATCTACCTGATCAACCGTCTGCAGCGGCTGGCTATAAGCCTGTAAACCCATAAATGAAAGAAAGGTCATAATGACAGATATTTTTTTCATTTGGTATGCAAAAAAAAGGGTTGGTGTTATTCTTTGTGCTAAATTTAATCAACTTTAATGATTCGGCCAAATTTTTGACAGCCAGCCTGATCAGGTTGATTGGTTTTGAAATCAGCATGATCCGGAAGGATTTCTTTCACTTCATTACATTTTCAAGTTTTATTATATCTTTGCGCCCTATTTTATTTTTGAATGAAGGATATCCGGAATGTAGCGATTATTGCCCATGTAGATCATGGAAAGACCACCCTGGTAGATAAAATTCTCTTGCAAACCAAGTTTTTCAAGGCTCACGAGAGTCCTGGAGAACTGGTGATGGACAGCAATGAACTGGAGCGGGAAAGAGGCATCACCATCCTGGCCAAGAATGTATCGGTGACTTATTCCGGTGTCAAAATCAATATTATTGACACGCCCGGGCACTCCGACTTCGGAGGCGAGGTTGAACGCGTGCTGAATATGGCCGACGGAGTGCTGCTGCTGGTAGATGCCTTTGAGGGCACCATGCCTCAAACACGGTTTGTTTTACAGAAAGCGCTTAATCTTGGACTAAAACCCATTGTGGTCATCAACAAGGTTGATAAACCAAACTGCCGGCCCGAGGAAGTGCAGGAACAGGTATTTGAACTGATGTTCAACCTGAATGCCACCGAAGACCAGCTGAATTTCCCTACCATTTATGGCTCTGCAAAACAAGGCTGGATGTCGGATGACTGGAAGAAACCCACCAGTGATATCACCCCTCTTTTGGATGCCATTGTAAGACACATACCACCGCCTGAAATAATCAAAGGCTCACCCCAGATGCTGATCTCCAATCTTGATTATTCCAATTACCTGGGCAGAATAGCCATCGGAAAATTGCACCGCGGTGAAATAAAAGAAGGCATGGGGGTTTCACTGGTAAAGCGTGATGGAAGCGTTATACGCACGCGCATCAAAGAATTGTCGGTTTATGAAGGTTTGGCTTACCGTAAGGTGCCTGTTGTAGGCTGCGGAGATATTTGCGCTCTTGTAGGCATTGAAGGATTCAATATTGGCGACACCATTGCCGAGCTCGATGAGCCTGAGGCACTTGAATCGATCAATGTGGATGAGCCTACAATGAGCATGCTCTTTACCATCAACGATTCGCCGTTTTATGGCAAGGAAGGCAAATTTGTAACCTCACGGCACCTGAAAGAAAGGCTTGATAAGGAACTTGAAAAGAACCTGGCCCTGCGCATCGAAGCGGGAGGAAGTCCTGACTCACACATTGTATACGGTCGCGGTGTGTTGCATTTGTCCATCCTCATTGAAACCATGCGACGCGAAGGTTATGAGCTGCAGGTCGGCCAACCCAAGGTGATCATCAAAACCATTGCCGGAGAACCCTGTGAGCCCATCGAGATCCTTTACATCGACCTCCCGGAAGAATATTCAGGCAAGGCTATTGAAATGGTATCGGCCCGCAGGGGGCAGATGCTCATGATGGAAAGACGCGGCGACCGGGTTCATCTTGAATTTGACATTCCTTCGCGCGGTATCATCGGACTTCGGAGCAACCTGCTTACAGCAACTGCAGGCGAAGCAGTGATGTCGCACCGCTTCAAGGATTTTGAGCCCCTGAAGGGTGCTATTGAACGCCGTGTAAACGGTTCGCTCATTGCCATGGAAACTGGCACAGCCTTTGCCTATGCCATTGATAAACTCAGGGATCGCGGGCTTTTTTTTGTTGACTCGCAGGAAGAAGTTTATGCCGGACAGGTTGTAGGTGAGCATTGCAGGGCCGGCGACCTGGTGCTTAACGTCACCAAGTCGAAAAAACTCACCAACATGCGTGCCTCAGGAAGCGATGAGAAGGTAAAGCTCATCCCGCCCGTGAAATTCAGTCTGGAAGAAGCCCTGGAATACATCCAGGAAGATGAATACGTGGAAATCACACCGGCTTCAATCAGGCTGCGCAAAATTCTGCTGAGCGAACACGACCGCAAAAGGGCCGGAAAGAATTAATCTGTTTGCGAAATAAATACCCTTCAAGGGTATGCAACCGCTTGAAGGGTTAGGTTTACGACTGTGTGTTGGCTACCAACTATGTCTTTGCTATAAACTACTCATACCGCAATGCTTCCACCGGATTCCTGGATGCCGTTTTCCAGGTTTGCCAGCTCACTGTCAGCAAAGCAATACCCAATGCCAACATACCCGCCAAAGCAAATATCCACCAATTGAGTGTGGTCTTATAAGCAAAGTTTTCCAGCCATTTATTCATGACAACATAGGCAATCGGTGTGGCAATGACAAACCCTATGGCTACCCATTTTACAAAGACTTTGTTGAGCATGGTCATTACTTCGGAGATTTTGGCACCGTTTACCCTGCGGATACCGATTTCCTTGATTCTTCTTTTCAGGGAATAACTGGCCAAACCGAACATTCCAAATGATGCCAGAAGCATTGCCAGAATAGAAACGAATTGTATCGAACGAGCCTGATTTTCTTCTTTTTTATACATACTGTCGATCCATTCATCGTAAAAACGGTATTCATAATTGAAATTCCCTGCAATTTCACTAAAAACGTTTTCAATTTGCGTCATCGTTCCCGAAATATCACCGGGATACAACCTGACATTTAAATGGGAGAGGCCGGTGCCGTTTCTGATCATTAACGCACCTACCTCGTTGTGAAGGTCCAGAAAGTTGAAATCATCGATAATGCCTACAACCTCAGCTCCAAATAGTTTTTTTCCTTCAAAAGAATCCCAGCCCAATTGTTGCATCCCCCTTTTGTTGATTAGCGCTGTTTCGGCTTTTTCGTTTTCATAAAAATTGCGCCCTTCCACTAATTTTATGTTAAAAGTTTCAAGGAAATGTGAATTAGAACATATTTCGTCGAATCGCCCACATTCTTCACTTTCAGAATTGCCATAAATAGCCCAAGGTGTGCCGTGTGTAGGGCACATGTTTTTTACCCCGGGCAGAGAACCTATTTTGTCCATTAATGCCGGGAGATGTTCCTCTATTTTACGATGAACCTCAATTCGAACCAACTGTTCGGTATTAAAACCCAGGTCTTTATTTTTGCAATATTTAATTTGCTGATTGATCGTAATAAATGCGACCACTGCAACAATGCTGGCTGCAAACTGAACAATATTTAACGGCATTCGCAAATCGCGCTGCTTGTTTAAATCGGTTATTTTACTTTTAAGCATTGACGCCGGTTTGGCCTTTAATGCAACATAGGCAGGGTAGCTTCCGGCAAGAATGGCCACAAGAAAAATGGAAAAAGCAATGGCCAACATGATCGGTAAGCTGTTCAGTAAAGTGTCAAAAACAATTTCTTGTCCTAATAAGCCTTCCATTAGTGGTTTAAACAAAAACATCAGAAAAACTGCAATAAATAAAGACACAATTAACTGGATAAGGGCTTCGGAAATGAATCGTTGAAAAACATTGAGTTTTGAGGCACCCAATACCTGCTGTATCCCCACATTTTTAAATTCACTGGTAACTCTTGCAACGGTGAAATTGATATAATTGAAAAAAGCAAAAATGAAGATACACAGAGTAAGCCACGTTAGCAAATCAATAAGCTTTACATTTGCATGTTTCAATCCATCGTAATTAATCGGGGTAAAATACGCGTCTTTTAATGGAGACAGCACATAAGCATCGGCTTTACGGTAATGATCATTCGGATAAAGATTATTAATGACAGGTTTAAGCTTTTCTTCAATATTCTTAACCGAAGTGTTGTCAATAAGCTTTACCAGCAGATTGTCATAGTAAATTTTTATATCGTTCCATCCACCGGCACTATAGGTGACTTTCAATTTATTACTGCAGAAAACATCTCCGTATAAAGAACGGTTTACAGGAAGATCCTCAATTACTGCAACTACAACAACATCTTCCTTATGTGAGAGGTTAATGGTTTGTCCAATCGGATTTTCATCTTTGAATATTTTTTCAGCAAACGATTTTATTAAAACAACCTGATTGGGTACCATATGAAAATTATCAATATTACCGGCAATTACTTCAGCTCCTGTAAAATTGAAAATACTATTATCTGTACAAATCAATTTTGACGGATAACTCTTATCCCTGAAAATCGCCGGTTGGTAGCCAGCATAATAATTGCATGCTTCTTTTACCTCCGGAATTTGCTCTTTGATTAAAACGGCCGCATCTTCAGGAACAGATGCATTATCACCATTGGCCAGTACCCTGTAGATATTTTTTACTTCCGGTATATCCTTATCGTAACTTCTTTCATTAGAAATAAAGGCTACCAATAAAAGTATAACAGCGCTTGCCAAAGCAAAACCACTGATTGAAATAAATGAAATTGTTCTGTTTTTAATTGTAGAACGAACTATTTGTTTGATGGGATTTAGCATAATAGCAAAATATGTGTATTTTTTTATTCACTAAAAATCCTTTTTGCAGAAAGATTTGTACAATCCCGATGCCACTTTTTCAACATACACATTATCTGTACATTACATTTTCTGTCAACGCTTTGGTGTAAAATTGTTTGACAATAGTTGCTAATTTTTATACAGCTTAAAAGGTTCTTTGGCAAAATGTATCCACATTATAAAACTCAATACAGCTAAAATAGCTGAGCCAATCAACATCTCAATTGACCCCAGATAGGTATTAAATCTGACAGGTTCAGTCAATCCCGTGTTTGTTTCCAGATCAACATGGCAGCTCCCAAACATTACAGCCATCCATCCAAAGTGAAGTGCCCAGGAATAACCAATATGTTTCGTCTGAAGGATTAAATTATTCCTCACAACTCCAACAAAAAACAGCGTTGTTAATGTTGAAATCCCAATAATTCCTCTGGCATCAAAAATCCATCGGTAAAATACATAATGTATTAATGCAAAGAATACAGCTAATCCAACAGAAGCAATAATTGGATGAATTTTTCTATTATTGACTAACGAAAAAAGCAATAATGCCCCAATAACAATCTCTTCATTAAGGATATAAAATATATCATGGTAGTATTGTCGCCAGCTTGTAAATTTAATCAGTACATGATCTTTGGCTGCAATGTATTTCATAATCATAAGAGCGCAGATTGTAACAAGTACAGCAAGTATTAATGACCTGGTAAATGTTTTTAAGTCCAACTGCAGCCCGATATGTTTTAAAAAATCCTTATTCCAGATGAAATAGCTAAACATGATTATTAAAAATGTACCGACAGATGAATACCACCATCCATATGCAGGTATATAGGACAGTGCAGCGTAAGACAAGACCAATAATAAAAATAAAACTCTTCTTTTTAAATTAATCCTCATCATGTATTGGCAGTATAATTAAGATTTCTTTCCATTAAGCATCGCTGCCATTCCTTTCTTTTGAATTGTCCATTCAAATCCCGCATCGTTTTTCTCAAAGGTTTCTTTTGTCCAATGACAGCTTTCCAAACAATTACAATCACTAATATCAATTTGTACTTGTTCTTTATCTATGTTGGTACCAAGGTATTTGCTGTAGTTCAAAGAGAAACTCCATATGTAGATTTGCATAAATTTGCTGCGTAAAAATTTGGTTTTGTCTTAGAATACAGGCAGGGAAGCTAAACCCGCATACACTATATCAAATGTTGCCAGCAGTAATTATTAGCTTTTCTAATAATACAGATAATCCGTAAGTATTTATAACTAGCTATAATATCATTAAACAAATTCAATTTCAAATCCAAACTCATCAGCTACACTAATAAAGTACTTATCAAATTTCTCATTTATAAATACCTTTTTTGTTTTGAATGTCTCATTTATTATTCTAACCTTTTCTTTCTGTTTCAGTTCCTTTGAAGCCTCAATTGCTCCTCCAATTGCACCATACATAACATAATTCAAGGGATTTAGATTATCTGGAACTCTAATTTTTAATTCAATTGTTTCATCCCAGAACTTTCCGTTAGTTTTGAATAGTTCAACCATACCTTCTATCTGATTATAAAGGCATTCGTCAATATTTTTGAATTTGGAACTAAATTTTGTAGCTGTATTGTTAACTATAGAACAAAATTCTTTCTCAGAAAAGTCTATTTGTTTAATTGGCTTAGATTGATTTTTGCTATAAAATGCGATATAATCAATATGCCAAAATGAACCAGACTTCTGAAAGGAAGCATCATCAGTAATTTTAATGATAACTTTTGAAATATCATCCCTTTTTATTGTTTCTTTCTGAAACCATTTTTTCGGATAAAGTTCTGATTTTATTGAATTAATATTCCATCTGTCACTTGCTGTTTTTGCATAACATTTTCCAAATTGAATTATATCATGATTATATTGAAATCCCTCAAAATAAAGCCCATATGGCTTTATCATGTACTTAACTTTTTTTAAAATGAATAATAGCAAAAAGAAGACAACAATACCAACAATAATAACGGCAATCACCTTATCTTCAGGAACAAAATCGAAAATCAAAAGACTGATCCCGCCGTAAGCAATAGGCGATAGGAAACAAATTATCATAAATTGCTTTAATTTTCCAAACGCACTCACAAAGGTACTTTTGAAAATTCCTGAAATTTTTATAGTATCTCTTTCCATTTGAAAATATGTTAGATTATTAATTTCTTCGCCTTGCTAAATTAAAATTTAAATTTGAACACAACGATTGGCCGTATTATAAGTTGCGGATTGCAGGCAATTTTCTATCAAGTAATACAAAAGTTGATGGGGTTACATCCTTTGAAAAACCTGCTGTACCGGCATTTTTTTCACTGTGTGTTATGTTGCGTTTATATTATTGGTCGATACATATGAATGATTCCGGATAACTGGCTAAATAATCTATTTGCTCAGACCCAATATTTAAATTAAAACCCCAATCTCTAAAGAATCTGAATGTTTGATTAATATACCATTTATTTAATTCGGTAGTATAATCGATAAATTGATCATCTACAGCACCGTACATATTATCATTTAAATCCAAGACCTTGGCTGCTTTATCACAACTAAAATCAAAATTCTTGAGATCAACAAATTTCATTTCTGCTTGTCCTGGTTGCTTCATAAATATCTTTTGTTCTCCCACAATGGTTGGTGTTTCGAAGATTTTAAAGTAGACTCTCATATTAGTTATATCATAAACAATGCTCCATTTAGTTGCAAGTCCCTGGCTCACGTATTTCAATAAATCAAACGCATCACTGATTTGAGAATCATTTGATGATTTATTGATTTTTCTAATTCTATCGGCAGCAGTGCAGAAATTATAAAGAGAAAGGTTAGAATCCGTATTATCTCTGCTTTTATAACATTTTAAAGAATTGTCATAAGTGCTATTAGCGAGTACTGGTATCGAAAGAGAGTTTTGTGAATAGCTTATCATTTTACCATCTAAAAATTCAATTATAGCAATACTGCCATATCTGTCACTTATTAGAAAATGGTATTTGGATGTCTCATCAACGATTCGCAATAAGGTATCACTATTAATAACATCTTCAACTTTTGAATAGCTATCTAATTGAAATTGAATCCACTGCTGCGCTCCAATTGCATATCGGTTATCTTTAGATGGATATTTAGTTTCGTCTAGTGTCATATGCTCAACAACAAGTCCGGCTTCATTGATACCACCATAAGGTAAATCCCTGCCAATCTGATTAAATGTTATACTTCCATATTTTGTTATCCATTCCATTGGTTTTTCTGATGGGTCAACAAGGGCAATTTTCCTTACATTTCTTGGATTTGTCATGAGAAGTCCAGAGCCTGTTATCCAATCAAGGTTACGGCCAAAGAGGATTTTGCCATTTTGCTGAAGAACAAATGTAGTACAGGGATACCCAATATCATATATCAAATTCAATAAAGCAATTGTGATGAAAATAATCGAGAGTCTTTTTCGTTTCATAATTTTCATTTTTACCAAAGACGAACCAGTTATCGATTTATTACTTTAAAATACCGCATAATGTTTGACAATACAGCCTGCATGGGATTATTCCGCTTCGCTCCATGAGGGCTTTGCCGTTGCGGTTGATTTCCCGTCGAATGACACGAACCATTGAAGCGGGCGCAAACTTTCGCATACCACTGACACCCTTATTGGCTAAACCGGTTGTTAGCGGCTGAATGTTTTTCATCCTCAATTTATAAAACATTTTTCGGTATCTTGTAATAAATCCATTTTTATTTTCGTCTTATGGAGCAAATCGTATCAATTTATCATGGAAAAAGAATTTACAGAGTTACTATATCAAAATCAAGGAATCGTTCATAAGATCTGTAGTCTCTATTTTTATAACAGGGCTGACAAAGAGGACTACAAGCAAGAATTAATAATACAATTATGGAAAGCTTATCCAAGCTTTAGTAATCAATCAAAATTCTCCACTTGGATGTATCGTGTTTGTCTGAATGCGGCAATTGATATTTTGAGAAAAGAGAAAACTGTACCAAAGCTTGTTGAGTATGATAGTCAAAGTGTCAATACAATTTCAGAATCAAATATTGAAACAAATGATTATAAAGAAAGACTTTATCAAGCTGTCAATAATTTATCTGAAATAGATAAAGGAATTATAACTCTATATCTCGATGAATTTAGCTATAAAGAAATAGCCGAGATCATGGGAATATCTGAAAGCAACACTGGTGTTAAAATAAACAGAATAAAGTCACTAATTTTAAAATCAATTGAAAATGGAAACAAATGAACTGACTAAAATATGGCAAGCATTATCAAATGAAAATCTCATTGATAAAAGTATTGCAAAAGAAAACATTGACCGTATCATTAGGCAAGATAGCAGTAAAACAATCGCCAAATTATCTGGAAAGATTAAGTTTGATTATCTGATGAATATTTCAACTTCCATCCTTGTACTTGCAATCACTGTTTTCGCCACATTGTTTTTAAGTCATAGAAATCAAAGTCTGCCTATCCAAGGATATATATTCTTAGTTTTAGTTATTAGTTATTATGCCCTTAAGGCTTTCAGCTTAAATTCCAAACTAAGATTGCTCAACCTATCATATAACACTTCTTCAATTCTCGAATCATTGAAAAAGGTCAAAACAAGATTTGAAAAGGTATCAGCTAAAGAATCTGTGATAATGTATATATCATTGACAGTATTAACTGTCTTTGGGAATTATTTAATCAACGATAAGACAGATCTCTCAAATTTTGCTTTAAATAGTCTGCAGGGTTATGTTTTAATTTTCTCAATAGTTTATCTGGCATCATTGCCTTTTGTCGGGAAATACTATTTTAACAGAAGATTTTCCGGAATCATATCTGATTTAAATAATTCTATCGAAGAATTAAATTCAAATAACTAACCGCTTTAGAACAGAGATTCATTGCATGCTGAGGATTTCTGGTCATTTTGCCGCTCACGTCAGTCTGCGCAGTTGCCGCTTCAGGGCGCATTCTTGTCGGGTTACCCAAGAGTCAAGCTAATGAACCAACATTAGCAACCCATCTGCCCGGCAATTGCACCGCATGTTAGCAATAGTGCATTGTACTAAATGGTCAACTTTTTCTTTGAGGCAGTTTTCATCTTTTTGAGCTTATTTTGTCGAATAAACTCACTAATTTTCTTTTCTTCATCTTTGGTTAATGATGAACCCTGAATCCCAATAAAATCAACATCCAATTCTGGCTTCTTTGTTTTCATAGCGTTAAATTTGAGGAATATCGGTTCATTAACTTTATTGCGGCATTTGTATCAATTATCATTAACCTGCCTCCGAAATGAGTCGCACCGAGACTTTCAACATAATGGTCAATTAATTGAGTCTTAGATATGAAAGCAACATTTCCTTCATGTCCTCTTTGAAAAGAAAGTTTACAGGCAAAAGCAACAAGATTG
The DNA here is from genome assembly GCA_964560225.1 of uncultured Bacteroidales bacterium. GTDB lineage: Bacteria > Bacteroidota > Bacteroidia > Bacteroidales > UBA10428 > UBA5072. Next base: position 3,138 of record CAZLLD010000057.1, on the reverse strand, counting down.
CCAGGAACACCGGAATAAACTTTTGATTTTCCCTTATTAAATGGAGCACTTTCAACAAGATGCATATAGACATGGTCAGATTTAACTTCCAGGCTAATCAAACCCTGAATAATTGATTGATTATTAACTATGGTTAGCTTATATATGTCTCTTTCAGGATATTGCAATTCAAGTTTCCAATCAAAAATCCAGCCATTCTTTTTTGTAATTGTCTTTAAGTCAAGTTTCGTAATCCTGGTAATGTCAGTCTGAAAACTATCCCCTGATATGATGTTTTTTATAGAATTAGTCAATTCATCAATCTCAAAATCAAGCTCTATTTTGTTTTGTTTTTTCACATTACAAATTTACGAAAAAGGCTTTGCTTTATCAAGGTGAATCATGTTTTGTGGGTCTTTTTGCATTATTGCTAACGCCCGCCGGTATGCGCAGTTGCCGTTTCAGTGCGCTTTCTTGTCGGGTTACCGACAAGAAAAGCAAATGAACTAACATTAGCAACCGCACAACCCGGCAATTGCGTATGACCGGTTGTTAGCACCAGGCTTTGTTTTGCGCTATCCTATCCAGATGCACCAGTAGCACTGACACCTGACGTGTTGAGGGACCGGCAACAATTTGTCTGGTTACATTGCGTATGCCTCCGGTGTTTTGTCTATTAGTAGCTTTGCCGGTCATGCGTCGGGAAGGATTCGAAGCACTAAGGCCAATCTGAATTAAATTTCTTGGTCCTTTTTTCTAAGCTTGGTGCTAACGTTCACCGGTATGCGCAGTTGCCGATTCATGGGCGCTATCGAGTCGTGTTACCCGCAAGTTAGCAAAGTGAACCAACTTTAGCAACCCCTCCACGCGGCAATTGCGTATGACCGGGTGTTAGCGGTTGTGTTTTAATATATATTTATCGTAACACAATAATATATTTGCTTATATCAATATTATTTTGTTGCTTTGCGTGTAATAAATCTAATTCTAATAATAACCATTATGAAACCATTTGAATCAATCCGTTTATCAGGTATAAATGTAATCATTTATCTTATCCTGATATTTATTTCTTTTGCTGCAATAGCTAAGATTTGGACGTTTACAGACAAAATAATAATTAATCCAAATGAGTTTGATGATTTGAAAATTGAAAGACCTGTTATCAGACCAATCAAAGATGCAGTTCTTACCCTCAACCCGGAAATATTGAAAAACAACGAGGTTATTTATCAAAAGGTCCAGAGAAATGATCTTATTCGCGAAACACTCTATAGCCTTATATTTCTTGTTTTATTTGGTATTTTAGTTCTTCAGTTAAGAAAGCTAATATATTCAATTAAGCAAAAACCATTTTTCTTAAAAGATAATCTTAAAATTGTCAGGAATATTTCATATCTGTTGTTTGCATGGGTCGTAATAGATTTTCTGCTATATCAATCTGTTCAATTTTTTATTCCGTTGTCATTAGTTCAGGATAACTATAATTATACTCCACTAAATATATTTTTCCCTGTAAGCTTTATTGTCTCAATAAACTATAGTCTTCTATTGGCTGCATTTTCATTTTATGTAGTTTCTGTTGCATTTAAAGAAGGTATAGAATTAAAAGAGCAATCAGATTTAACTATTTAACAATAATCCACATGGCTATAATAATTAATCTTGATGTAATGCTTGCCAAGAGAAAAATGAAACTTAACGAATTGTCTGATTCAGTTGGGATTACAATATCAAATCTCTCCATATTAAAACAGGGGAAAGCAAAAGCAATAAAACTGTCAACACTTGATGCAATTTGTAAAGTTTTAGATTGTCAGCCTGGTGAGATTTTGGAATATCGCTATACGGATGTTTCTTAACCGCTAACGGACGGCGGTATGGCCAGTAAGGGATCGCGGGCGATGTCCTGTCAAGTTGCACGAAAAGTTGGAGCGAGCTACAAACCTTCGCATACCACTGAACCGACCGAACCGACCGTAGGGAGCTCATGACCGCAGGGAATAACGGAGCTCAGCGAAGCTAAACCCTTATTGGCTATACCGCATTTTGTACGCTGGCCATATTTATGGTCAGAACAAATCTATTTTAGTGTAATAATAATTTCATCTGCTTCAATAGATTCATCATCATTAGGATTGTCTTTATCATTTATATCATAAACCTTTGCGCTGCCTTTTAAAATGATTTTAGAATCAGATTTGTCGATTTTGTCGGCACTATACGCCATACTGCCATCTATTAAATATTCTTTAGGATACTCAATAGTCACTTTACGTTCTAAAAAATTACCTTCGACAAATAGTGCATCGAACTCTCGGGTTTCTCTATCAATAACTATTAACCTAATATTCTTAACTATTACACCATTTAATTTAAAAGATACATCTCTACCAATCATTAAACCTTTTTTCTCCATGCAACCGTAACAAGAAAAATCGAAAAAAGGCAATTCTTTTTGTGATAGATTTTTTTCATTGTTGTTTTCAAGTTTCTTTTTGTCATTTTTCTGAGCACTTAATTTTGTGTTAACAGCAAAAATCCCAAGAAAAATTGCTGCAACCATAATCGATAAAATTGATATTTTTTTCATCGTGTTTGTCTTTAAGTTAAATAAATCAATAAAACTTATAAAAAATTGCTCGAGCCATTTTTGTATCAATCCCTTATCATTTGCTGGATCTTCAAAGGGAAAGTCTAAAGCCTCAAAAATCAACCGAATTGTATAGGTTCGTGGTGTCACCTCTCCTGACTCAATCCGTTGCAAAGTCCTGACATTTAGATTACACTTATCAACAAGCTCCTCTTGAGTCAAGCCCTTTGCTTTTCTTAAATCAGAAATCTTTTTACCTAATTCTGGTTGCTGAATCATTTTTGAAACTTTTGAGCAATTTTAAAATTTAGCTTAAAAACTAGCCACGTATTTTGTCTGATTTTCAGCCGGCATTTATCACGGCATTCACCCGACTTTTGAGTATCAGTCTATTTTTTAAGTTTTTACAATCATAATGTCCATTTTAGTAGTATGTTTGTTTGGCTTACGTACAACGTTCACCGGTATGCGCAGTTGCCGATTAATGGGCGCTCACGTGCCGTGTTACCCGCTAAATTAGCCAAGTGAGCCGACTTTAGCAACCCCTCCACGCGGCAATTGCGTAT
>CAZLLD010000056.1:0-22953 GCA_964560225.1 uncultured Bacteroidales bacterium | reverse complement strand
ATGTCGCAAATCAATGAATTGATTGCTCTGCGTTCTCTAAGAGTCAAGTGGTTTAAAACGTCTAATTATTGTATTATGCAGTACCTAGTTAGCATAAGTCCGGGAGCTTCGCCCCGAACCCCACTTACTTCTTTGTCTTGGCACAAAGAAGTAAGCAAGAAAAGCCAACCTGCCTGCCGGCAGGCAGGGACAAAACGAATCCCTGTCTAGTCCCGGCAAGTCCTCCTCGTTTTGTCTGGCCTACCCACGGTGCGCATTGGTTAGTAGTACTTTTAAATAATCTCTTTTCTTTGTTTGGGGTTTTTTGCCAGGCTACAAAGAAATTCGATAATGCCTATAATTGAGTTTAAATCAAGTAAAAACACACTTGAATCAGCATGAATAAAAAAATCGGGGTGGATTTGCTCCACCCCGATTCCAAATATCATGCAGAAATGCCCTGAAGCATTCCCGGTAATTACACCTTACTGATTCAAGGAATATCTTAAAAACCCAGTAACGGTAAGGTCTTTATCAACACCCTGAAGGTATTGCCTGATGGTTTTGCTGCTGTCTTTGGTAAATTCCTGGTTCAACAGTGTGCTTTCCTTGAAAAACTTGTTCAGCTTTCCTTCAGCGATCTTATCAAGCATATTTTCTGGTTTTCCTTCGTTACGTGCCTGCTCCCTGCCGATTTCCTTTTCTTTCTCAATCACTTCAGCGGAAACATCCGTCTTGTCAATGGCAACAGGGTTCATGGCAGCAACCTGCATGGCAACATCCCTGCCCACTTTAACATCAACTGCTTTGGTCATTCCCACCAGCGTTGCCAGTTTGTTCCCGGGATGAATATAAGGTATAACCTGAGGGGCTTCAATTTTTCCAAAATAGGACAAATCAAGCTTTTCACCAATTATTCCAACCTGTTCTGTAACTACATCTCCCACAGTACGGCCCTTGAAAGCGAGCTTTTTCAAACCTTCAAGATCGTCTGGTTTTTGTTCAAGCGCCAGATCAACAATTTCTTCCGCAAGTTTCACGAAATTCTCATTCTTTGCCACAAAATCCGTTTCGCAGTTCAGCACAATCATGGCGCCCAAATTTCCTGTGCCTGAAACTTTTGCCAGAACCACACCTTCAGTGGCATCCCTGTCAGCTCTTTTGCTGGCAACAAGCTGGCCTTTTTTGCGAATGATCTCAACGGCCTGTTCGAAATTGCCGTTGGATTCTTCAAGGGCATTCTTGCAATCCATCATGCCGGCACCTGTCATTTTCCGCAATTTGTTGACATCTGCTGCTGTAATAGCCATAATATTATAGTATTTCTTGTTTAAACTTCTTCTTCTTCTATTTCTTCTTCTTCCACGTCAACTACCACACCTTTCTTGGCAGGAGCTTTTAGTGTAACTGACTTGCGGGGGCGTTTTTCGCGTTCCTCATCAAAATCCTCATCACCTTCCTCAGCATCATCATATTTGTCGCCTTTTCCCTTCTTATCATTGACATCTCCTTCTTTCTCACGTTCCATTTTTCTCTCTTCGAGACCTCCCTGAATGGCACTGCATACTGCTTCGAGAATCAAAGAAATAGATTTGGAGGCGTCATCATTTGCCGGAATTGGAAAATCCACCAGGTTGGGATCTGAATTGGTATCCACCATGGCAAAAATCGGAATATTAAGACGTCTTGCTTCATGCACGGCAATATGTTCCTTGCAGATATCCACAATGAACATGGCAGCAGGAAGCCTGGTAAGGTCAGCAATACTGCCCAGGTTCTTTTCAAGTTTGGCACGCTGACGGGACACCTGGAGCTTCTCGCGTTTTGACAGGTTATCAAAGGTACCGTCGGTTGCCATTTTGTCAATAGATGACATTTTTTTCACAGCCTTGCGGATGGTGGGAAAATTGGTAAGCATGCCTCCCGGCCAACGCTCAGTCACATAGGGCATATTGACCTTCTGTACCTGGTCGGCTACAATGTCCTTTGCCTGTTTCTTTGTGGCAACAAAAAGAATTTTCCTTCCCGATTTAGCTATCTGTTTGATGGCAGTAACAGCTTCATCAAGTTTTACCTGCGTTTTCTGCAGATCGATGATATGAATCCCCTCCTTTTCCATGAAAATGTAAGGAGCCATTGCAGGATTCCACTTTCTTTTCAGGTGACCAAAATGTACACCTGCATCTAATAATTGTTGAATGGATAATTTTGACATGTTTGAATTGTTTACGTTCTATTAAAAATCAATCGGTGAGTAGCCAATCCTTTCCGGAATGAGTCTCACCAATTTAGATGCTAAACAAGATAGTAACCGGAACTAACGCTTGCTGAACTGGAATCTTCTCCTTGCACCGGGTTGTCCTGGTTTCTTACGTTCCACCTCACGCGGATCCCTGGTCATCATCTTGTTGCTCTTCAGGGTACCTTTGCTTTCGGGCTTAATAATAACCAGCGCACGGGCAATGGCCAGACGCAGCGCTTCGGCTTGTCCTTTAATTCCACCTCCCTGAAGGTTCACAGTAATATCATACTGATCAGCTGCTTCAACAAGGTTTAAAGGCTGTTTTACAATATATTGCAGTTGTTCAAGCGGGAAATAATTTGCTAATTCACGGTCATTAACTATGATATTACCTTTGCCTTCTTTCACATATATCCGGGCAACAGCGCTTTTACGGCGTCCAATGGCATTAACTACTTCCATACCTGTTATTTGTAATTTAATTTGAGTTCTTTAGGTTGCTGTGCTGCATGCGGATGCTCCGAACCAGCATACACATATAAATTGCCGAATATGGCATTGCCCAGCCTGTTACGGGGCAACATCTTTTTGACAGCCATTTCAATGATCCGGGTAACATCCTGTTGAGCAACATCTGCAGGAGAAGTGATACGTTGTCCTCCCGGATAGCCTGTGTGCCTCACATATTCCTTGTCGGTCCACTTTTTACCGGTCAGCCTTACTTTTTCAGCATTGATGACAATGATGTTATCGCCACAATCCACATGAGGAGTGAAATTGGTTTTATTCTTTCCCCTGAGTATGCTGGCTACCTGCGAACTGAACCTGCCCAACACCTGGTTGGTGGCATCCACAACAAACCATTCTTTCTGAACAGTAGCATTATTTGCAGAAACTGTTCTGTAACTTAATGTATTCACTTCGTATCTTTGTTAATATTTTTGCCTGCTTAATATAGTTCACCCTCAAAATAGGGAGTGCAAAAATACAATTTATTTTAATTTTACAAGATGTTTTCTGAATTTTATTTTCTTTTATCGATACAACCGGCTATTCACAATGAGCCGGTTAGATCCTATCACTCCCTATGGAATTGAATATCCCGCGTCAGCGACTACATCGATATGCTTACCTGTTCGGACTGGCATTCCTGGCGAGTTACCTGCCCCTGTCGAAGTACCTGCTGAGTGTGGCACAGTTTTTTCTGATTGCCAACTGGCTGATTGAAGGCAACTTCAGGCAAAAATACCAAAATTTTCTTCAGAAACCAGCTCTTTTGCTCTTTGCTTCCCTTTTTGTGGTCTACGCCGTCAGCCTACTTTATTCTCAAAACATCGAAGCCGGATTGGTAAAGGTAAAAAACGTTCTCCCCGTACTTGTTCTTGCGCTGATCTTCGGAACATCGGAACCGCTTTCAAAGGTTCATACCAAATGGCTTTTGACCTTGTTTTCTTTGTCTGTTTCGGTCGCAGCGCTGATTTGTTTCATTCGTTATGCATCCGCAGCTGACCAGTACGAAGACAACTTCAGAAAAATATCGGTTTTCATGCATCACATTGTTTTTTCCATGATGATCAATATGGCTATCTCTGTCTTCCTTTACTTCGCCTTTTACAATAGGTATCCAGTACATCGGATCGGGAGGCTGGCCTGTATTGCGGCAGCAGGAGGACTTGCCTCATTTTTGCTTTTTCTTGGCTCTGTTACAGGTATTGTTACTTTATTCATTGTGGTTCTCTCCATGGTTGTTAATATAACCTGGTTACAAACAGGTGCTCTTGTTCACGCTGCTGTAATTACACTGACAGCCATTGCATTGATTGCACCTGCTGCGATACTCTTCCATACTTATCAGGAAAACTTCAATTCAGATCCTCCTGATCCGGCTGATCTTGCGATGTTGACACAAGGAGGGCGGCCTTATGCTCATGATCTGTCCAAAGGTATACAAGACAACGGTCATTTTTCCGACATCTATATCTGTGAAGCCGAACTTCAAAAGCAGTGGAACCAAATCAGCAAAATACCTTACGATCAGCTTGACGGCAGGGGGCAGGCGATTAACGGCACCGTGAAACGTTACCTGACTTCACTTGGACTGCATAAAGACTCTGTTGGCCTGAGCAGGCTTACAAATACAGATATCCGGAATATTGAAAAAGGTTTGGCAAACTATAAGTTTCAAAGTAAACCCACAATCAAACAACGAATCTACGAGACGCTTTGGGAAATCCAGGTAATTATCAAATCGGGATACGTACAACACCATTCATTAGGCCAGCGCATTGTCTTTTACAGAACTGCGGTTTCAGTAATAAAAAAACACCTGCTGTTTGGTGTGGGCATTGGAGATATTCAGGAAAGCATGCTGGAAGAAGCCCGCAAAACCAAATTATACGTTGATCCCCGCTGGGAAGGTCAGCCACATAACCAATACCTTTCCTTGCTGCTGGCTTTCGGTATTTTGGGATTTGCCTGGTTTTTCTACAGCTGGATACATGCTGCCATGCTTTCAGGAGGGTTTCGCAACCTCCTTTTCAACCTGTTCTGGTTGATTATGCTGATCTCCATGCTGGTGGGCGACCCCATCCATTCTTATTTTCCAATCATGTTCTTCGCTTTTTTTGGATGCCTGTTTCTTGCTGAAACCCATGAAAAAAAGCCTGCTAATCGAGAATGACAAGCAGACTTTTTCATGTTGTCAATTTAAAGGATCGTTCTAATTCTTGTAGTGGAATGTCGACATAATGCCGTCAAATACGGGTTTCATTCTGTAATAAGAGGTATCCTGGCAAGCCAAGGAAAATACGTAGCCATTGTTATTCTCTAAAAAAACGTAATAGGTAAGCACCCAGTTCAAGTCAATCGTATCATTCGTTGAGGTTCGGTAAGGCCATGTCTCATTGGTTATGATTCTTTTAAAATCAGTAGTGTTGATGGTGGTATCTTTCTCTGCAATAGTAGAAACATAACCTGAATTGAAATCAGTATCGGTAATCCGATTTTTAGTAGCTGTATAATAAGTGGAAAGGTTATAATTGCTCATGCCTGCGTCTTTCCACACTTCCAACCAATCGAAAACTGTATCTGCGGGAGATTGCTCATTTCTGTATGCATGATATACCGTTCCTTCATTGGCAAGAACATATCCGGTCCAATTATCGGGTATGGTAATTTCAAAATCTAGTTTAACTTCATCATCCTTGTTGCAGGAAATAAGTGATAGAGCAATTAATGCACAAAGCGGCAACAGATTGCGAAATGAAAGTAGTTTCATAATTCTTAATAATTAGGTATAAAACTTATTATTGGAAATAAACGCCAAAGTTAATTAAAATATTGTACCAACTTACAATCTGTTTGGCAGCAGTCAAACAGAACCATGCTTGCTGCTTTTTATCGCTAAAACAACCGCAAGCATACAACGTTCGGAATAACAACAATTCCAACTTTTTTCACTTATTTCGCAATATTATTAAAACCCATCTTCATGAAAAATTACAGGCTGATCAACATCGTTTCCGGATGGATTACCTTCTGTATTGCTGCTGTTGTTTACCTTTCAACCATTGAACCCTCGGCAAGTTTCTGGGATTGCGGCGAATTCATCTCCTCCGCTTTCAAACTCGAGGTGGGACATCCTCCCGGAGCCCCGTTTTTCATGATCATGGGCCGGTTCTTCACATTTTTTGCCGGTGACGATGTAACGCTGGTGGCAAAAATGGTGAATTCCATGTCGGCCCTGGCCAGTGCCCTTACCATTCTCTTCCTGTTCTGGTCCATTACCCACCTGGCCAGAAAAATCATTGTTAAATCAGAGGAGATGACCACAGGTAACCTGATAGCCATTATCGGCAGCGGTCTGGTGGGCGCCCTGGCTTACACTTTCTCCGACACATTCTGGTTCTCGGCAGTTGAAGGCGAAGTTTATGCCACTTCTTCACTCTTTACAGCACTTGTTTTCTGGGCTGTACTGAAATGGGAAAATGTGGCCGATGAGCCCTATTCCAACCGCTGGTTGATCTTCATTGCTTATCTCATGGGCCTGTCTATTGGTGTCCATCTCCTGAACCTGCTGGCCATACCTGCCATTGTGCTCATCTATTACTTCAGGAAATATGAAGTTACCCCAATGGGAACCTTCAAGGCCCTGGTAGTTTCAGCACTCATCCTGGGTGGTATCATGTATGTGATCATCCCGGGAGCCGTTAAGTTGGCCGCATTCTTTGAACTGTTGTTCGTTAATACCTTTAGAATGCCTTATAATTCAGGAGTTTTCTTCTACTTCGTGCTGATTCTGGGCCTGATCGTTTATGGTCTTTATTATACACACCAAAAACAAAAAGTAATCCTGAATGCCATCATCCTGGTGGTCACTGTTATCCTGATCGGTTATTCATCCTACGCAATCCTTGTAATCAGATCCTCAGCCGACACGCCCATGGATCAGAATGACCCTGAAGACCTTTTCTCATTGCTGTATTACCTGAACCGCGAACAATATGGCGACCGGCCCCTGGTGAGCGGACAATACTTCAATGCCCCCGCAACGGGTTCAAAAGACGGAGCCCCATCCTACTATAAAAAAGACGGGAAATACGTGAAGTATAATTACCGGATAAAATATGTTTACGATTCAAAATATACCACCATCTTCCCCCGCATGTGGAGCAGCGATGCAGGAGCCGGACATATTGACGCCTATATTCAGTGGGCACGTCTGAAAGAAAGCGACCTGTTCCAGGCCAGGCTTGATGAAAACGGACAACCCCTGCGCAACCGGGATGGGAAAATAGTATACGACCACTCAAAAAGCAAGAAAAGCCCCAGTTTCGCCGACAACATCCTGTTCTTTTGGCGTTACCAGGTAGTACACATGTATTTCAGGTATTTCATGTGGAACTTTGCCGGCAGACAAAACGATATCCAGGCCCAATACAAAACAGAAATCAACAAAGGAAACTGGATCTCCGGCATTCCGTTCATCGACAATGCGCGAATTGGAAATCAGGACCAGCTTCCCGATTCCATGAAAAACAACAAGGCCCGCAACAGATACTTCCTGCTGCCTTTGCTACTGGGCATTGCCGGATTGGTATATCATTACCGGAATCACCGGAACGATTTTACGGTAACCATGGTATTGTTCATAATGACCGGACTGGCCATTGTGATTTATCTGAACCAGAACCCCATGCAGCCGCGTGAACGTGATTATGCCTATGCCGGTTCATTCTATGCCTTTGCCATCTGGATCGGACTGGGTGTTCTCTGGATCTATGATCTGCTGAAGAAAGTTTCCCCGGCCGCCTCCGCATCCATACTGGCTACCCTCATTTCACTCACTGCCGTGCCTGTGGTGATGGCCAAAGAAAACTGGGACGATCACGACCGTTCCGATCGCTATGTGGCACGGGACTTTGCCTACAACTACCTGAACTCTTGCGCCAAGAATGCAGTGATCTTCACCAATGGCGATAACGATACCTTCCCGCTCTGGTACGCCCAGGAAGTAGAGGGAATACGTACCGACGTTCGGGTGATGAACCTGAGCTACCTGGGAGCTGACTGGTACATCGAACAAATGCACCGCAAAACCTATGAATCGGACCCCATTCCACTGTCACTCACCCTCGACAAATACCGTTCAGGCAAGCGTGATGTGGTTTACATCATCGACCGCCTTAAAGGATTCTCCGATTTAAAACAGGTAATGGACTTCCTGGCCAGTGACGACCCACGCACCAAGCAGCTTCCAAACACCTCACAGGAGGTGGACTTCATCCCTACACGCAAATTTGCTATTCCTGTTGACTCGGCAAAAGTTATTCAGAATGGCACCGTCCCGGCCTCAAAAGCAAACAGGGTCAGTTCACAAATGCTCTGGGAACTGGAAGGCAGCCGCAATTACATTACCAAAAACCACATGATGATCCTGGACCTATTGGCTACCAACAATTGGGAAAGACCTATCTATTATGCCATTACCGTTTCGGAAGATAATTACCTGAACCTCGACAAATACTTCCAAATGGAGGGCCTGGCCTACCGGGTAGTTCCCTTTGCTTCAGAAGGTGATATGTTTGGTCGCGGAGGCATCAATGCCGATGTCATGTTCGAAAACATAGTGAATAAATTCCGCTGGGGAGGCATCAGCAACCCCGATGTATATCTTGATGAAAATGTGTTGCGCATGCTGGGCAACTTCAGAAGCAGTTTCGCCCGCCTGGCACTGCAGCTGATTGCCGAGAACAAAAAAGACTCTGCCAGGACAACCATTGATAAATGCCTTGAGGTAATTCCGAATAAGATAGTACCTTATAATATATATAATGTGTTGCTGGTGGATGCCCTGTTTCAGTTGGGCGATACGACAAATGCCGTTTCCATGTCGAAGGACATCACCGCCAATGTGTACCAGGATATGAACTATTTCGTGAGTCTGGACAGGAAGTATGCCGAATACCTGATGTACGAGAAAAGAGTGGCTTTTTACACGCTTGACGAAATCAGGAGAATGGCCAATGTTTATAAACAACCTGAACTGGAAAAGGAAATGGAACAAAAGATCCAGGAATACGCGGGATTGTTGAGCGTGGGCTTTTGATGAGCATATATGAACCTGGTTAAGATTCCCCGGATACTGAAAAAAGTTTTTCCGGAAATCACCTGGGATATCCGGAGCAACAAGCCTGTACTTTACCTGACATTTGATGACGGCCCCACCCCGGATGTTACCTGCCGCGTGCTTTCGGAACTGGACCGCTTCCAGGCAAAAGCTACTTTCTTTTGCATCGGGCGAAACGTGGAACGCCATCCTGATATTTTCAAACAGGTGCTGAATCATGGCCATGCCGTTGGAAACCACACCTACAGCCACCTGAAAGGCTGGTATACGGATAATAAAGAATACTACGATGACATCAGCCTAGCAGCCCGGTTCATTCATTCTTCACTTTACCGCCCCGCATACGGCATGATCACCCCTTCGCAGCTGAAATACCTGAAGCAGCAGTATCAAGTTGTGCTGTGGGATATAATGAGCTTCGACTTCGACTACAATACCTCACCGCAACAATGCCTGTCGAATGTGATCCGGCACGCCCGCCCCGGATCGGTTGTCGTATTTCATGATTCGGTGAAAGCCTCTGAAAAAACACTGTATGCCCTGCCCCGGGTGCTGGAACATTTCGCGGAGAAGGGGTGGGCGTTTAAATCATTACCAGTTCGTTAACTGATCGTTCGGCTGAGGTTCTACCTCAGTCGAATCTATCCTTCGTTCGGCTGAGGTTCTACCTCAGTCGAATCTATCCTTTCAGGCTCCTGCCTGAACTAACTCCACAATAACAGAATCTAATAAAATACTCAGGCACAGCCTGCCAACATATACCCGGCTGAGGTAGAACCTCAGCCGAACCCGTCGAGTGAAATGAAAAAAAACTAACTATTTAGTTGCATAACTAATTTTTTAGTTGTATATTTGATCAGAAATTGATCCTTATGACAAAAAAAGAAGAAAAACTGGAACTCACCCGGGCCGAAGAGGAAGTCATGCAAATCCTCTGGGAAATTAAAAAGGGATTCGTTAAAAACATGGTGGAGATGTTTCCTGATCCCAAACCGGCTTACAACACGGTGTCAACCATAGTGAGAATCCTCGAAGCAAAAGGGTTTGTCGGCCACACGGCTTATGGCAAAACCCATGAGTACTACCCGCTGGTAGAGAAGGACGAATACCGCAAAAAATACCTGAACTCCATGCTGCACAACTATTTTGGCGGTTCCTTCCGGCAAATGGCTTCCTTCTTTGTTAAAAACGAGAAAATGGATACCCGCGAGCTCGAAGAGATCCTGAACCTGATGAAAAAAGAACTTGAAAAACCCAAAGCCTGAAAACAATGACACCGTTTCTGTTGTATCAGCTCAAGGTGGCAGGAAGCCTGGCAGCTTTTACGCTGCTTTTTTACCTGCTGTTCCGCAAGGAAACCTTCTACCGGTTTAACCGCTTTTACCTGCTGGCCTCAATTGTGCTGTCGCACTTGTTGCCGGTGGTGAAACTGCCCATTCACCAGGTAACCATCCCAGCCACAATTGCCGATTATGGTGATTTCGGTGCAGTTGATTATACAGCTATTGCCCGAACCAATATCCAAACAGTACCTGCAGTCAACATACCCCAGCTGGTTTATGGCCTCATCGCTGGTATTATAGCACTGTACCTCATTTACCAGCTCATCAGCATGGTTGCCCTGGTAATCCGGAAAAATGCAACCCGACTGGGAAATTTCCGGTTAATTCTGCTTCCCGAAAAAAATCAATCTTTCTCCTTTTTCAACCTGATCTTCTTACATGCTGTACCGGCTGATGCTACCCAAGGTAATCAGGTGCTGGAGCACGAACTGGCCCATGCGCGGCAGTTGCACTCGCTGGACATATTCATCATCCAGGTGGTTAAAATATTCCAATGGTTCAATCCATTTATATATCTCACTGAAAAGGCAATGCAAGAAACCCACGAGTACCTGGCCGATCAAGCCGTAATGGAGCAGAACGGCGGAATCGACCAGTACCGGCTGCTCCTGCTGACCCAGGTTTTTGGGATTCAACCCGGGATTTTCAGTTACTTCAATTACTCACTCATTAAAAACCGTTTAATCATGATGACCAAAGAAAAATCCCCTTTTCGCAACCGGTTGAAATATGTAACTGCGTTGCCCCTCGTGTTGGTTTTGGGATATGTAATTTGCCCTCCCCTTGTTTATCCGCAGGATCCGGATAAATCTGCCGGCAAAAATGAAAAAACTGTTGTATCACCTCAGCTACCGCAGCCTCCGTCTTCACCGGAACCGCCACCCGTGCCCACTCCGGAACAAATAGAGAATTTTAAGGCACAAGAAAGAGAAAATGCAACTGAAGGACATGCGTTTATTTTTGTGGATCAACAAGCACGATTCCAGGGCGGAACTCTCGAAGATTTCAGGCAATGGATACAAAAGAATCTGGTTTATCCACGTGCTGCTAAAGAAAATGGAATAACAGGTAAAGTCATGGTTCAGTTTGCAGTGAATGCTGAAGGAAAAATTTCTGATGTGAAAGTAATAAAGGGCGTTGATCCTTCACTTGACAACGAAACTGTTCGCGTAATTCATTTGTCGCCTGCATGGACTCCCGCCAGAAATGATGGTAAGAAAGTAGCCCAGATGTTTGTGATGCCCGTTATTTTCTCATTGGAGAAAAAACAGGTTGCCGGAAATAGCCCGGAACAGGTTATTGTGGAAAAGCAACTTCAGGGTATACCCGAGAATCAACAGGGTGAACCTGCTTTTTTAATTGTTGAGCAACAGGCTGCTTTCCAGGGAGGATCTTTTGAACAATTCAAAGTATGGGTTCAGGAACACCTGGTGTATCCTGCAACAGCCAAAGAGGATGGCATCTTTGGAAGAGTTACCCTACAGTTTGCCGTAAATTCGCAGGGAAAGGTGTGTGATGTCAAGGTACTCAGAGGTGTTGACCCATCCTTGGATCAGGAGGCAGTTCGTGTAACCTCATCATCTCCGGATTGGATTCCTGCCAAACAATCGGGTAAAAATGTAAGGCAACAATTCGTGATGCCGGTGGTGTTTACTCTTGGAAATAAAGAACTCCCTGATTTTACTGCAAGACAATATCCTGATGTTCTTATCCTCAATCCCGCACCTGATGTTCATGCAAAATTCCAGGGAGGTGATATTTTTGCTTTCTATAAATGGGCGCAACAACATCTTATTTACCCTCCGGAAGCGAAAAAGAATAAAATTACGGGAGAAGTTCTGGTTTCTTTTGCCGTTTCATCTACCGGTCAGGTAACAAGTGTAAAAGTATCAAAAAGCACGAATCCATTATTTGATGCAGAAGCCATCAGGGTTATCGAATCCTCACCCGCCTGGGAACCGGCAAAGAAAGACGGAAAGAATGTGGATCAGAATTTTTTGCTGAATGTTTCGTTTGCATTAAAGTGATGGACATGAAGGGATTTCATCGGAAATGATAAATACAGAGGATGTTTTAAAATAGCATTTCCCTGTATGTAGCACCTCACCCCCGGCCCCTCTCCTGAAGGAGAGGGGAGAAACCCCTGAATCGTACCTTCCATTCCCCCTCTCCTTCAGGAGAGGGGTTAGGGGTGAGGTGGAATGAATACCCGTAGAGACGCAAAATTTTGCGTCTCTACGTCGCAAAATAAACAATGACCATACCATGAAAAAATTGTTCTCTCTTCTCCTCCTCCTCATCTCCCTGCATCCGGCCATGGCCCAGAACAAGGATTCCATTGCCGCATTGATGCAGGTTTATGATTACACGGGTGCCCTGCAACAAATCGGTAAAATCAACCCCGACAGCCTGGATGCCGAAACGCTCTACATGAAAGCAACAGCTTGCAAGGCCCTGTCAAAATTTCCTGAAGCCATTGCCGCATTTGAGACACTGTATAACAGAGACACCACAGATATACGGATTACCCTGGAACTGGCCGAATGTTACAAGTCAACAAACAACAACCGGAAACCCCAGGAGCTTTATGAAAAAGCACTCGTGCTCAACCCCGGTAACAGGTACCTGATGCAATTGCTGGCTGGCAGTTATTTCACTACAGAGCAATACGACAAAGCCAAAGAGTTGTACCTCAGTGCTTGTAATCAGGACACCTCGGTGTTTTTGCTCAAACAGGCCGGGCTGTGCTGTGAAAAATTGCTGCAGGATGAAGAAGCGATTTTCTTTTACGAGCGCGCCATGTATTGGGACACGCTTGATTACCAGCCGGCATTCCGGTTGGCCAATCTCTATAAAAACCTGCGCGAATATGATAAGGGTATTGCCGTTGCCGACAGCTTTCTGAAACGTGTGCCCGACAACCGCGATGTCATGCGCCTTTGCGGCTACCTGCATTACCTGAACAAAGACTTTCCAAACGCCATCAGCCGGTTTGAGCAATCAATTGCTTTGTCCGACACCTCGGTCTTTGTCCATAAATATTTGGGCTTTAGTTATTTCAAACAGAATGAATTTCCAAAGGCCATTTCCAATCTTGAAAAGGTTTTTGCCGTGGATTCAACCGATACGGAATTGTGTTATGCCCTGGGTCTTGCTCATGATGTTCCGGAAAATATCCGGTACTTCAGGGTAGCCATCAACCAGGTTACCCCGGCAATTGCCATGCTTTCCACGGTGTATCAGGACCTGGCACTGGCACTCACCAAAGACTGGAAGTACAACGAGGCACTGGCCGCATTGATGAAAGCCCGTGAGCTCACACCCGGTGATCCGTCAATCCTTTACAAAATTGGCGTGCACTATGACAACTGGATGGACGACAAGGCGATGGCTGTTCAATACTACCGGGATTTCCTGGAGACAAAAAGTGCCCTGGGCGAGGGGTTATATGCAGTAACAATCACCTCTGTTATTTCCAAAGAGGACTACGAACATGCCGGAAACAGGATTCAGGATATTGAAGCAGCCATGATGCCTATACCCATCAATCTGCCAGATACCACCATGAAATCGGATTCCGTGATAACAGTGCCGTGAAGTTTTCAGCACTAAGCTCACGTTTGGCTTGCGTTCGGCTAAAGTTCCAACCTCAGCCGAATTTATTCGCGTTCGGCTGAGGTTCTACCTTAGTCGAATCTATCCTTTGTTCGGCTGAGGTTCCAACCTCGGCCGAATCTATCCTTTCAGGCTCCGGCCTGAAGAATCCCAATGCTAACAAGTTTTCTGCGCAAAGAACTCAGGCAAAGCCTGCCACCTTTAACCAATATAATTATTACGTCAAAATCAAATAACTTATCTAAATTTCATAAATTTGAAAGAAACAACTTAATTAATTGTCAACCGGTTACAAGATAACGGATGATAGCCTTTACTTCCTGACATTCCAAATTGTCGGATGGGCTGATATATTTACCAGAAAAACATATCGTGATATTGTTATTGAAAGCCTTAGGTATTGCCAAATAAATAAAGGTCTTAACCTCTTTGCTTACGTAATAATGTCAAATCATATGCATTTGATCGCACAGAGCCAAACCGGTGATCTTAGCGGAATTATTCGGGATTTCAAACATTATACCAGCGGACAAATTCTCGAAGAACTTGAAGGCCCTCTTGAAAGCCGCAAAGATTGGCTAAAAATGATTTTTGAATTTCATGCCAAATTCAAGAACAAACAGGATTTTCAGATATGGACTCATGAGAATCATGGAGAAAATATTTATAGCCAGAAATTTATAAAACAAAAATTAGACTATATCCATAACAATCCTGTCAGAGCTGGTATAGTTCTTAAACCTGAGGATTATATTTATTCAAGCGCCAGCAATTATGCTGAACAGGAATCATTGATAGATGTCATAAGATTAGACTTAAGATGGAAGACCATTTGATGAAGTCAGGTTTGACTGAGAACTGTTCGGCTGTGTTCGGCTCAGGTTCTACCCGTGTTCGGCTGAGGTTCTACCCATGTTCGGCTGAGGTTCTACCCATGTTCGGCTGAGGTTCCAACCTCAGTCGGACTTATCCTCTCAGGCTCTGGCCTGAGCAATGCATTCTAACAAGCTTCCCATGTAAAAAACTCAGGCACAGCCTGCCAACATATGTTCGACTGAGGTTGGAACCTCAGCCGAACCTCTGCTGAACCGGGCCGAACCGGTAGCCGAACCTAATTCGCTTGAGCTTTCTTAGCCAGCAACGGGACCAATTTTCGCATCATTATACCGTAAAACCAGTCGGTGCGCGCAGCCAGGCCCTCGAGCAGGAACACGATGAAAATGATTTTGTTGATGCGTCCTGACAGTGCCATCCCATAGCCAGGTTTTTGGTACAGCACCTTTTTGCAGCATGAGGCCAGGTAATTCAAACGCCATGATTCAGGTAAAGTATAGGTAACGTATTCTTCCTGAAAATAATCTTTAATCAGCCTGAGTGCCAGATCCACGCAATTCGTTACCCGCCACTTTTTGGCAATGGTTTGTATTTCACTGAAGTCCATCTTCTCCGCCTTGATCCTCAGAAAAGCCCTGATGTCGGCCAGCCATGCCAGCCGGCCAAACTGATGCAACGCCCCGTGGTAGCACAGGTAAACAAAATAGGCTTCATCGGATAATATGGTAACGGGAGTTCCTTCGAGATCATATTGCTGCAACCGCTGAAAGAAATCGCTGAAGCGATGTTCGGTAAGATAGGTATTGGCACCGGGACGGATGTGCAGGTCAATGGCAATCCTGTTGCCGGGATTGTAATAGGATACCTCGCGTTTTGCAATTAAAAACAGTTTCCGCCTGATCTTACCGGGATAATCATTCAGATTCGAACGGGTGTAGCCCGCTTCTGTTAACAAGGCATGAACTGCCTCCAAGTCATTTCCATTCGCCAGCATGATGTCCAGATCCACCGATTCCTTCATGGCTTCCCGGCCGTATAACATGCGGGAGAGCTGCGGACCTTTGATCACAACGTTTAAAATTCCGCCGTCATGCAACCTTCCCGCAATCCGCTTCAACTCGTTTAGCTGGCTGAGCGACTGAAATGCCGATTTTCGGCAATGGTTTTCGATCTGCGGGATCAGATCTTCGGGAAACAGATCTGGATTTTGCCTGGCAAACTGTAACAACGGGTATGCCTGCTTGTGACGAAGTGCCAATTGGGTAAGCATAGCTGCATCCCATTCTCCCGATGTGCCATCCGACAGATCATCCCCTTTCAGAATCCGCAACAGAATTTCTATTTCACTTCCTGCAGCCATTATAACTTCTTAAATCCGAATTATTGGTGAAGGCCCTGAGCAGTGCGATGTCCCCCTTTGGAGGGGGCAGGGGGAGGACTGCTGATCCTCTTCTCTTCAATATCTTCAATGTATTTCTTAATTTCATCGATTATATTGGAAATGTCCTTTAATACCATGTTGTCAGCAAAACGCAAAATATGAAATCCGGCATTGCTCAATTGTTCATCCTTAAAATGGTCTTTTTCAACCACTTCATCAAGAAAATGAGAGTATCCTTTCATTTTCCGGTCTTTTAATGCATATTTCCACAGACAAGCCTCGGCTTTTGTCATATTATGTCTTAATTCATGAGCAAGCGGTTTGTTTACTGCGTTATAAAAGTTATTATTCATATTTTATCACTACTGTCCGATTAATTTTTGTTTCGTCCCATCCGGGACTTTGTTTTGTCTAATAATCTTCTTTCTACCAATATATTGTCCCTACGGGACGGTTCCGTTAGGAACCAAATATCGGTAGAAACAGAAAATAACCCGTTTAGCTTTCAAAGTCCCGTAGGGACATAATAAAACAAGTCATTCAAAATATATAATAAATTCTAACCGGACAACATTGATATTTTATAAGCTTTATTGAACTTCCTCCCCCCACCCCCTCCAAAGGGGGACAATGCTCAGTCTGGCACATGCAAAATAAATAACCTTTACTACTTCAATCATCGTTATTAAATCTCTCGTCACTTTTCAAATCTTGGTCCTGCCTGCGCTGCCGCTCTGGCAGGCAGGTCTTGGCTCTTGATTCTTGGCTCTCCTCATATATCATCATCATCAGATAACTGTAAAACGCCCCGGGCATCAGGTAATTCTGGTCTTCAGGTGCACGCTTTACCAGTTTTTCATACCAGGCGCGGAATTTTGAAAAATCAAAAATCTTACTCAGAAAAGGTGACCGGGATGCATCATCTAAAAGCGCCATGATTTGATTACGTTCTTTTGCCAGGCTGTAATAGGTCTGGGGAATGGTAGAACCCGACTTATCATTCCGGAGCCTGATTTCTTCCGGCACGAATTCTTTTATTGCCTGACGGAATGCATACCGGTTAATTCCATGATGTTGTTTCATCCAAACTGGAAAAGCCAGATAAGTTTCAACCAAATCCACATCAAGTAAGGGATAACGGTATTCTATCCCATACTGTGAGGTAGCTGCATAACAGTATTCCATTCGCTGCGGAAGATGCGGATGCATGATCCTGTCAACCTGTCGCATAGCCAGGGAATCTCTTCTCTCCCGAATGTATTGATCGCCCAACAGTTGTCTGAGATTGTTTTCCAACGCAAAATCTGGTTGCAGGGGCATATTCGAAAACCTCCGGTCTAGCAATTCCTTAGTAAATACGCCGGAAGTGTATCCACCTCTTTTAAAATACCATTTCAGATAATTTATTGGCAATCGTAAAGCCCTGGCAAGGCTCTTTGGAGTAATCCCCTTATGGAACAATTCTTCTTGGATTACTGACCATTCTCGGTTTCGTATCAGTTCATTCCATTGTACCGAAGTTCGGGCAGAAACCATTTCATCACCTCCGAAGCCTGAAAGAAGCACTTGAATTTGATCCCTGCCTGCAGCTTGATAAAGTGCGTCGCCTGAAATACTGAAATTCTGCTGTATGTGGCATCCCTGTATATCAATGGAATGCTGAAGCAATTCGGGAATACTACTGCTCAGGTGATCAATGGTATGAAGTTTAAAGGGAATGAATCCTTCCATATTCTGAATGAATTCAAGTTCGTCTTTAATCTCCATATTCGTACCCTGAGGGAAAACATTGGAATACGCTTGCAGGAGGGTATGGTTTTCATTGCAATACCTGGTCGCGATTCCGGTAACAGCCGATGAATCGAGTCCGCCACTCAATTCGCTTCCGGGTCGTTCAATACCTCTGCACCGCATATTCACGGCCTTAACAAGTTTTTCTCT
This sequence comes from uncultured Bacteroidales bacterium, assembly GCA_964560225.1. Classification (GTDB taxonomy): domain Bacteria; phylum Bacteroidota; class Bacteroidia; order Bacteroidales; family UBA10428; genus UBA5072. The sequence goes on along the minus strand of CAZLLD010000056.1, from coordinate 4,990 downwards.
CAGCAGCGCGGTGTATTCGTTTTCATTTTTCAGGACGATTCTTTTTTCCGGATCCAGTTGCCAGTAAGAATGGATGTCTGTTTTGTTGTTCCTATGATACAAATAATGTCCGGGCTTTAACCGGTAAATGTTTTCAAAGGGAGTTAGATCCTTTTCTTCCTTAGCAGTGACTAGTGAATTAAGCAGGTATTCATACCGGACTGGAGGTTTACTTTTCATGGCAGAAACAACGGAATTCAGCAGGGATCCGAAGATAAAACGGTTTCCGGTGAAGGAGTAAAAGAAAGGCCGCACCCCAAAATGATCCCGTGCGCAAAAAATCTCACCGGTTTCACTGTTATGAATAACAAATGCAAAATCGCCATACAGTTCCTTAACACAATTCACTCCATGTTTCAGCCATGTATTCAGTAAGGTTTCCATGACCTCTTCTTTACTACCGGATTGTTTATAAAATGAAGCGTCTGCAACAACGGTCCATTTGTCCCTTTTATAAACCTCCCCTGTTGAAATGTTGCATTTCCCTCCTGATGATCTGTCTATTATGCCGTATATGGAAGACACCTTTAAATAATTATTGTGTTGAATTCGGTTAATTAAGATATTTCGAAATAAAAGTCGTGATATTACAAACCCGTGTTTTGCCATCAATTGGAAAATCGTCCGAATGAGGCGTTATAATAAAATTCCTTTTGGTTTTAAGATCATCCCAGGCAATGTAGTTGCCCTTTGTAAGATGCGGAGCATCAGAATATTTTATTTCCGCGGCCATTTCTACTTTGCCGGCTTTCTCGAAAACCAGATCCGTTTCTGATCCGTTTTGTGTACGATAGAAGTACATTTTCAGTTTGTCCGGAAGTGATGCCCTGATCTGATTTATGCAAAAAGCCTCCCACGAATTCCCGGAGTATACCGAATTATATACCTGCTCAAAGGATTTTAATCCGAGGAAATAATGCAACAGCCCTGTATCGGTGAAATACAACTTAGGAGATTTTACCAGGCGTTTTGATATGTTGTGATGATAAGGTTGAAGCCGGTATAGCAGAAAAGCTTCTTCAAAAAAATCAAAATATCGCTTGATGGTTGGAGAAGATAATTCAAGCGACTTTGATATCAATGCATAATTAAGTATTTGTCCGTTTATCTGTGAAATCATGGTCCAGAATCTCTCCGTAATAAGTGGAGAAACATTTAATCCCAGCAAAGGCAAATCTCTTTCTACATAGGTTTTTATGAAACCTGCCACCCAATGAAAGGCCCTTTCATCATCAGGTGCTAATGTTGCTTTTGGGAAACCACCACGAAGCCATAATGTCTCAAAGTTAAATAAGCCGGATGTTTCCATTATATCAAAAGGAGGGATAACCTGGTAAATAATTCTTCCTGCAAGTGATTCAGAGCTGTCCCTGATTAATTCAGGACTGGCAGAACCCAATAGTATGAACCTGCCGGGCACATTGTTTTTATCCACCAGGGCACGAAGTATTGGGAACAATGAAGGCATTCTCTGCACTTCATCAATGATTACAGTTTTATCAACATGTTCATTGAAAAAAATTTCCGGCTCCCTTAGTTTAAAGCTGTCGGAAGGCAATTCGAGGTCGAGATAAACAGACTCTTTCTGAATCAAAGGTTGGATGCTTTTCACCAGTGTGGTTTTTCCCACCTGGCGTGGGCCAATTATTCCAACAACCGGGAAATACTCCAGATGGTTAATAATATTATTACTATATTTTCTGTTAACCATTTACACCTTTTTACCATGCAAATTTAATATTATATTTTAATTTTGCATGGTAAAATGATTGAGAATCATTCAACATACTCACGCAGCCTTACTTTTAATTACTACCTTTGCCCCATGTCACAGCCCTTTCCATATTACTATCGTGCCTATGGATTGAATATCGCCTCCCAAATACCTGTAACCGGTTTTGAACCGGCAACAATTGACAACCTCGATGTGGTGATCAGGGTAGGGGAAGTGCCGGAGAACCTGGTGAACGCGATCAATCAAACGAAGTTCTACCAGTCCAATGCCCGGGAATTCCTGCTGAAAACGCCCAAATTGGGAAATATATACATTGGCAACGGGGATGAGATTGTCGTTCAAGCGGTCGTTGATCCTTCCAACAACAACCTGTCGGCTTATATTGTGGGTATGGCCTTTGGTGCCATCATGCACCAGCGCAGGTTGCTGCCGCTGCACGCCAGCACAGTAATATACAAAGACAAATGCCTCGTTTTTGCCGGTCGGTCGGGTGCCGGAAAAACAACCATTGCTGCTGCCTTGATTGCCGCCGGAGCATCGCTGGTTGCCGATGATGTAACAGTAGTTGATTTCACCCATGAAACACCCGTTATCCGGCCTGCATTCCCCACCCTGAAAATCTGGGCCGACAGCCTGCAACACATGGGTATTGAAACAAAAGGACTGACACCGGTTCAAAATGAGGTGAAGAAGTATTACCTGCCCGTGGACCAATTCTGTAACCGGCTTACTGCCATAAATCAGATATACATTTTGCTACCTCAAAACAGGGCCGGGATTGAGCTTAAACCATTGACAGGAGTCGACAAATTCCAGGTACTTAAAAAATACACCTACCTGTTTCAGGGAATTCCCCATACCGGACTGGATGAAAATCACTTTATACTGGTTAATCAGCTGGCCAAACAGGTGCCTGTTGAACTGCTGATGCGACCTGCCGGCGAGATCAATACCGAAGGAATAGTAACGGCAATCCACGACCAGTTGTTAATAAATCATCAGGAATCTGAATAAATATTAGTATATTTACATAACAATAACAGTATTGTAATTCAATTTGAAGTAATGGGACTGCTTGGAAAGAAGATAGAAATCGGACCTGATACCATCATCCAACGGAGAAACGACCTGCTGTTCAATGAAATTGACGGCGAGGTGGTCATGCTTTCCATTGAAAACGGGGAGTATTATGGGATGGATCAGGTGGGGAGTCGGATTTGGCAACTTTTGGAGTTCCCAATGAATCTGAATCAAATAACTCATATACTTTTGGAAGAATACAATACTTCAAAACATCAATGTTCAATTGATTCGAAAAAATTTATTGACAAATTGATTGATAAAAATTTAATTTACATTACTCATTCCGCTTAGTGAAAATCTTTAAAGATATATGGAAGTTCATTGATCTCCCGGATCATGAGATCTGGCTGCTCATGATTGGATTAACCTATTCCATTTTATTAAAGATTGCTTTGCTTATACTACCCGTAAAGAAATGGATGACTGTTAATAAACACTTTCTTACAGTAAAGAAAGTCTCCAAACTAGACCTTGCTATTATAGAAAAAAACTTCTTCAGATTGATACATAAATTACCCTGGAGTTGCAGTTGTTTGTTTAAAGCTCATTTACTTCAATTTTTGTTGACTAGGGCAGGAATTCAAAGCAACATTAAAATAGCTGTTCTTAAAATACAACCTGGATTGCTTAATGCACATGCCTATGTTGAAACAGAGACACAAAAAACATATTTTAGAAGTGCAGAATTTACAGATCTGTGTACTTTACAAATCTAAAAATATTCAATATAATGGAAAGTAAAGAGAATAATATAGAAGAAATTCAAAACATAATCCAGAAATCAGATTGGAGTAGCCCTGAACTATATATACTCAATTATAGAAAAACTAAGGGAGGAAATACTCCAGCACAAGATGAAGATATAGAATATGACGAAAACTCTCTTGAATAAATATCTATGAAGAAATTTTTTCTATTTAGTAGCATTTTACTCTTTCTATATTCAGGTATTTATGCTCAAAATTGGCTTTTGTCAAAAATAATAAATGGCACAAATATTGAACCTAAATATTCCACTTTAGATAATCAAAATAATATTTACTTATTATCTGCTTTTACTGACACTATATACTCACCCTATTCGATATCGTCTTATGGCAATCGAGATTTGTTTCTATTCAAAATCAATTCTAAAGGAGAAATATTGTGGAACAAAAGAATCGGAGGGGTTGGAATTGATGCAGCCGGAGGAATTGCGACTGATAATAATTATATCTATATAACAGGAATGTTTTATAGAAATAGTAAATTCTCTGATGAAGATTCTTTAATAGCATCAGGAACCACAGGTGATATTTTTCTTGCAAAATATGATTTAAATGGCGTTTTGCAATGGACAAAAAAAATTGGATCCGCTTCAACTTATGAATCTTCTCTTGATCTCAAATTTGCGAATAACAGACTCATAATGTGTGGCGCATTTAAAGATAGTCTGATAATTGGGAGTTCAACCTTAGATAAAGATACTTTGTTAGCAAATAGTGTTAATGCTAATTATTTTGCAGAGTTTGATTTGAATGGTATATGCAATTGGTCTCATCGAATACTAGGAACAAATACACTTTCTAGATTTTATAAAGCAGCTACTGGCACTGATGGTTACTATTTTGGAGGTTTTTTTCAAGGAAGTTTGATGTTAGATGTAGGGACAATTACAAGTTATACCCCAACAGCTTATGATGCCTTTTTATATAAAACTGACCTTAACGGAAACGGATTATGGGTAAGAAGAATTCGAGGACAAAATCTTGAAAATTTTAAATCAATATCAACGGATGAATATGATAATATTTATGTTCTTGGCACATGCAGTAGCTCCGTTTTATTAATTGACTCAACAGCAACAATTGTCAAAACTTTGACTGGTAGCGCTGGTGGATATGATGCCTATATTGCAAAATATAATCGCAGTGGGATTCTGCAATGGATTATTAGAAAAGGAGGTACAAATTTAGACTCATATAATGATTTTGTAGTAAGAAAAAATGTAATCTATACTACAGGTTATTATGGAGCTTCGATCATTTTTAATAATGACACATTACGAACCAACAGCTCCAACATGTCGGATGCCTTTTTGGCCGCCTTCAATGAGATCGGGGATCCGATTTCAGGAGTAAGCATCAATGGCAC